>NZ_JACZDT010000002.1:900000-1019619 GCF_015903855.1 Fictibacillus sp. 18YEL24 | reverse complement strand
ATGAGAGTGCTTTTAAATCTTTAATTTTAATGGTACTTGCGATGTACCGTCTTCCCGTCATACGTGAACAACACAGGCTTTTGCTCAATCTTTGTCTCCATGTGAACAGGTCTTCCCCAGAGATGATGAAGATGCGGCAGTACTTTTTCAAGATACTTCACATCAAGTTCCATATCCTCATAGCTATGATTGAGGTATAGCTCCCCATTCTTCATGTAATCTGCGTCATTTACTGTAATGTATGGAAACCCTCCGTTCACACGCATACTCACGAGCTGGTCACGTACTTCCTCCCACTGCTTGTCGACAATCTTGTATTCCTTCCCTTGCTTTTGGAACAGATACATGTCTTCTCTTTGTGCTAAATCTTTAGTTAAATAGTTTCGGATAAACGACATGTCGGATTCCAGTTCACGGACCTCGAACATTTTCTCTCGTCCTGATCCTGGTTTAACCCCTTGTCTGATCAGCTCTTCATCTGGGTTGTTGTAGCGTTCTTCGATGTTCTTGAAGATCTGTAACCCTAAGTAATATGGATTGATCGATGTTTTCGATGGTTGGACAACACCCGCGTTTAATTTAGCGAATTCAATCGTTTCATGAGAGGTCAAGTCCATTTCTTGTAGAATTTTGGCGTGCCAGTAGCTAGCCCAGCCTTCGTTCATGATTTTACACTATTCGATTCAAATGCCACCAATTATGAGAAATTATTGTTTTTTTACATTAGACATGAGGTTAATTTTCCTCTGCCTTTCTATTGATATGTCTAAATGGTTACAGATTCTTTGTTTATCTTTATAACTTGTCTCAAACATATATAGGTGGTTAATTACTAAACCCCTAAGTAAACTATAACCAATTAAATTATTTTTATCTGTTAAATCTTTTTTTAAAGTTGCAATATCATTAAATGGTATTGTCTGAATATGGTCTAACTTTATAGATAAGTCTATTAATCTAATAGCATTGGTATAATTCTCATCTAAAATATGCTTAAATATTTCCGATAGTTTATCTGTACCCACGGAGGTTGATATTTTTTTAATAAAATGAAAGGACATAGCAGTACAGATATTGAATACAAAACTCCTTGCTTCATTTTCAATTTCTACCTTACCAGAAATCCCCTTCTCACTTATTACCTTTTCTATTTCCTTAACGATGGAGTCCATATGAGTATTTATCATATTTAGAAAGGAACTTAAGGATCTCAATCCAAGGAAATATGCCTCACTGCCTAAAATGATTTTTTGGGTTCGTTTAATTGACCCATAATAATTTTTTAAGACCAAACCAACAATTTCCAAAGTTTTAAATGACCAATTCAATTTCCCTAAAATGTCTAATTCTTTTGCCTCATCATCCCTTATATCATAACCAGTAGCAGCTATTTCATTTTGACTTCTTTCTATTTGGTCTTTCATTTCTAACCTTTGCGTTCTATGCTCTTTAACTTCTTTGTTATCAATTACTAACTTAGGTACATCACTAATAAGTTGATTCAAATTATTAATTTCATCATTTAATTCTGTAGGTTTGAATTCATTAAATATAGACTGAGCATTAATTAAAATTTCATTTAAAATAAAAGGATCTTTTGATATATGTGTTAAAAACATTATTATATTTGCGTATTCTTCATAATATAGGTTTTTACACATTTCAGATACTTTTTCTCTTATACCTGGTTCTGAAATATTAATGGCTAAGTATCTTGCTACAAAATAGTAGTACGTATAATTATATTTAAATTTATAAGTTTCTTGTATAGATTCTAAAATAGAAGCTTCAACTAGTTTAGAGAAATACTTATCAAATTTATAATCAAGAGCATACTCATCACAATACCAACTATTAAAATTTTCTAATTCGATTTTAGATTTTTCAATAGTTTTATCTTCAAAATAGACGTAGGCCAACTCAGTAATATAATTATAAAAAGCATCAATATCTTCATTTTTCATATTAAGATTAATAAGAGATTGTTTAATTAAATGTTCATAATAATAACCATAAGTACTTTCAGCAAGGTTATGTGATTCACCTGACTCTAAAGTCTGTAACATTACTAGAATAAAAAAAGGATATGATGGAACGTAATTATTTCCAATAATCGTGTTAATAGTGTTTTCAAAATAATCGTTTTTTGAGATTAGTTCCTTTTCATCCAAAGTTTCTAAATCACCTATACTATTCCATTGATTAATTAATTGAGCTCTAAGTCTATGACCAAAGTGCATAATCTCAAGTTTTTGAAATCTCTCAAGTAATTCTTCATGTGTATCATCATTAAATAGTAGTTCTAAAAACTTAAAAAGTTCGTTTCCAGTAATAATAATATTGTCAAAGTATCTATCTAAATTAGCTAGTAGGTTTAAAGAAAATTTGTTATTCAATTTATTTTGATCGTAATCATCTATAATAATAATCTTCTTATTATCTGGTAATTGTTTAAATTCATCTAGAGATTCTTCAGAATATTGGTTGTTGTAAGCTTTATATAGCACCTTATTAAAATCATCAATGGAAGATTTTTTTATATCTCTTCCATTTACTAAAACTGGAACATAGCCATTTAACTTATAATGCTTATAAATAGTTTTACATAGTGTACTTTTACCAGATTTCTCTTCCCCTGTAATAAAAAATTTATTTTCACTTCCAATTTCTTTTATAACTTCTAAATTAACATATTCACTTATGTCTTCTTTTAATTTCACTTCATATTTTATGACTTTTGCATCAGGAAAGATATAAATATCATCTAGTGAAATTTCTGATTTTTTTGGATGTTTCAAAGTTAACCCAGGATCATTTAAATAATTATTAAAATCTTCGTTGTTTTCATTAACAGATGAGTTTGTACTTCCTATCCTTAAATCCGTCCAATTAATCTGCTTATTTACATGATATTTATTAACTTCCCAACTAAATTTTAATATCTTTTGTTGTTGAAGATCCATATCAATAAGAATTAGATTGAAATCACTTTCAACTGGATTTCCTGTTTGTAGTGCACCACCTTCGATGTAACCAGTATAATTACCATCAAAGTCTAAGGACTGCTTATAAGTTGGAAAATGCTCGTGGCCAGTTAGAACAAGGTCTGAAAAATCTTCAATAATCTCTTTATTTGCTCTATTGTTAATAGGATCTAACCAATGTAAAGGATGATGAAGAAGAGTTATATTAATATCACCACTTGTTCTAATTTCATCTTTAAACAGATGCAAAGGATAGTACATTTTGCTAGGTTGCTCATGTCGTTCAGAAATCCAAGAGGTATTTAAACAGTTAAAGATTATCTTAATATCATTATCCAATTCAAAAAGATGTTTTTTAAATAATAGATGATCATAAATAATATGTTCTTTTTCTGTATATAAACTTGCGAAATCAATATAATTTAACTGCGGCGAACATATTTCCTTAATAATTTTGTCAGAAGGAATGTCAGTTGAATGGGTTCTTATATTTTCAAGTAACACCTGTCTTAATGATTGATCAGTAGAAAAATCACAATCATGGTTACCAGGAATAGTAATAATATAAATATTTATTTCCCTTTCCTTTATTAAAGAGTTTTTTAATCCTTCTAGAAACTCTACTCCAATTTCATATTCAACTTGAGACCCTGAAAATGCCATATCACCAGTCATTACTATAAAAAGAGTCTCTATATCATATAATTCACTTTTTATTGCAAGACTAATTTTTTCAACTTTTTCTAAAAGACTATTGTTTTCATTTTTAAAATGTATATCACTGATATGTAACATAGAAAATTTCATTTCACTTTACCCCTTCCTAAGAAAATAGACAACTAATACCAAATATTCGACAAATTGTATTATTTTTCCTTTAAAATAACAAAATTGAACACTTAATAATTAAATCCAACAATATAAAAAAGCCCCTGTAGGGAGATTTCTAAAGGGACTTTTGAACATTTATAGCATTCTTTAATAGCCCATATGAAACCTATTGAATTACCAGACCTTATTTTGCGTTATGTAGAAAATATGTAAAAAAAAGTTAGGATTAATCCCTAGCCTTTTAATGGACATTTTCGCAAGTTTGTTTCCGAGTAAATAAAAATTTGATAAAACAAATTTAACGGACAATCCTTCTAATGAATACAATCCTATTTGATCTCCGCTTATTTTTTCTGATCTTGCACGCTGAACTGCGATATCCAATGTTCTTAGAACTTACCTTTTTGGAACATGAAAGTGAGACGTACCAAAGCCTTTTAGACTGTTTCTCGTAAATTGTCCCCATAGAGTCTACTTAATTGAGACACTTTCTCTATTTCACGAGACTCGATGCAGTTCTTAATTGCATCAATTTAAAAATGCCAAAACCACCAAAAAGGTGGTTTTGGCTTGTAGCTATGGAATAATAAAAAGTTACCAAACAGATGAAATTTACTTTCTTTAATTACAACTCATTAACAAAATGGGCTGTCTACCATCGGATAGAATCGTAATTATCTTTTCTTAATATATGATAAAAGTATCTTTATACTTTCATCAATTCAACCTTATTTATTTCTAAATATGCATGGAATGCAGGATTTATTTCATATCGTTGATTTTTTTTATTTTTTAAAACTAATTTACGAGCCAAGTTTTCAGTAATTTTCTTGGGTCTTTTTTCACTAAAATACTCAAACTTATTTTCTGCAACTTCCAATCCCAAAAAAGTCAATTCGCACAAGACTTCAATAATATGCTTTGTATCTTTATCAGCTGTACACCACTCTACTAAACAATTTTCTAATTCATTTTTATCGATAATAGAATTATGTCCTGCAAATTCATAAAATACTGACTCTAATTCCGGAATTCTATTCCCGTTTTCAGGAAGTAAAGACTGCAAAGCATATTCTGAATATTTAAATTCAGCTGCCTTAAAATCTTCCTCTTCTACTTTAGCATGCTCTTTGTTTATCGCTTCTTGAAAAGCCATTTTAAACAAAATTATAATATCACGTGGTCTAGGAAGAATAAAACTAGTTATATAGTCTTTTAAAGCTTGTCCATTAACAGTCTCACAGAAATAATCTCTCCAAAGAACTTCAGGACTTGGAATTTCATCAATATTATATTCAATCCTCTGCTCTATAACCTTAAATAACAGATTAGGCTCAGTCCATGATAGATTTTTATATGGTATTTTATCTCTTTCGTTTGCATATTTCATAACTCTAGTAAAGATATCACTTCTTAAAAAAGCAATAAGTGATAATTCTACATCAACCTGCTTATAATTTTTCATTCTAAACTCATCAGTAATTCTTTGGCCTACATTTAACAATCCAAACAATAATTGACTTAATCTTTCGAGATTAACATTGTCACTCCAATTCTTGTCTAGATTATCAATTAAAATACATACCCTCTCTTTTGAATGAAAAACTTTACCTAGTTTTTGTCTTAAATGAGAAATTATCTTGCTATGTAAAATTTCACTTACTTTAACTCTTTGCTGATCAATTTCATTATTGTAGTCTAATAACTTTAATTTAGTGACTGCATTTTCAAGTCTAAGTGTGAAATCAGCATTGATAAGTTTTTCATTTTTTTTAATAAAGTCCTCTAGTTCTAATTCATCATTGGTTTTAGGTATCTGAGGGGGTTGGTTACATAAATATTCATAATATGATTTTGCTAGTTCTGTATAAATCAAAAATTTCCAAATGCTTTCGATTAAATGTCCTTGTTCAGAACTGGTTAATGTTTTTTCTAATATATTTAATACACCTTCGAATTCATGACCTTGGGGTTGTATGGAACAAACAAAGTTTCTTTTATCTGAAGATAGCTCATCTTTAATTTTTATTAAATTTGCTGTTTTACCAGTACCTTTTCTACCTACAAAAAGTACCTGCTGTGATTTGAGTGCTTCCTTGTATTCTGCTGTTTCAACAAAGTATTCTATTAAATCAACTGGCTCGTTTTCCGCTACATGGTCACCAATGATTAAACTCTTTATACTATTAAGAGCTTTTTGTCCTGCTTTGTGCTGTCTGTTTTCTTCCTTCATATTATTCCGTTTATTTATCAAGGGTTCAAGCCAAGTCTCCGAAATTTCAACACACTTTTTACTTGTTTTATGTGTATGCAAATGGTCATGATAATCTAAAGGTGTTTCATAAGGTTCATGAGCTAAAATGAGCAAATTTAGATCCAGGCCTTGTGCAATTCCCGCTACCATTGCTTTTTCTGATGACCAAAAAATATCTTCACCAACTTCTCCATCTTGATTTAAAGTGTGAAAATGTACTAAAACTCCTAAAGAATTTTGCAATGCTTTAACATACCAACTTAGTGGGTTACGACCTTCATATGGATCTGCTGTTAATAATGGTAGCTTTGAACTTTGTACTAGTGAAGTTAACTCTGTTGAAGCTGTTGTTCCTGTTCCACACTTCAAATAAACCAAACTTTTGGTGTTACCCAAATTTTCATCTTGAATATTTATTGTTTCTGCTAATTGATGTGGATTTTCTTTGAAAAATTTAATTTTAAGTTCATCTGCGTTATTATATCCTGCATATCCAATGGTTGTTAATGATTTTAACTGACGGTAATTGCTAGTAGATTTATTATGGGTTTCATTGAGAGTTATCCAAATTTTCTTTTTCTTACCAACTGCATATCCAAGTTCAAACAGTACATTGAAATTTAAGAAAGTTAAGTCGCAAATAAATAAATCACTATCATCAATAGTTTTTAATATTACATCTATCATATGTTTACCTGTTACATTTAGATCTTCCCATCTTGTTATTTTAACTGCTTTAGTAGCATTAATATTTTTTACTGCTTTAGCAATGTCTTCTTTTAAACTCTCGTTTCCTGATGGATAAGCATAAAATGCTTTAACAGTAGCCATAACAAGAACCTCACTTTATTTTAAATTTCACAGAAAATTAATACTGTTAAATCAATTATACCAAAATCCAAAATATGTTAAAGAAGGAAGTTTTGAATACTTTCGTTAAAAGTACGTAAAAAAGTCTTAGAAATTTTCGGCATTCTTGTAATCAGACTGTTTAATATTTGGTAATTCTTAGCTATGATTGAATCAATTGTACTTCAAGCTTCGAAGGCTGCAGATTCCAATTAAGAATGAGAAGTAACTAGATCCTCAAACACATCATTATAAAAAAAAATATACTTTTCCCAAGAACTGAATTTTTTATCAAACTGTATTAATTGATTATTCTTCCGAAATTGTTATAAAAAGAGGTAAACGTTCATTAAGTCTATTTACACATATTTGAACAGCTGAATGGGCTTAACTCTCTGCAAGATTAACAGTTCGTAAATGTGTACATTTTCGAATTTTATAATCTTAGAGATAAAATGAAAAACCCCTTGCAATTTAGAAAATTATTCAATTTATTCCGATAATCCCCACAATTATTACTCTTTCACCTTAAATATGTAATCATTTTTAAAATCATTTACGGTCCTGTAACCATTTTTGCATTATTTCTCGACATTTAATATTTACTCTTGTTTTATAACGATTCTGGAGGTGTATTAAATCCCTTTAAAAGTTGGTGCTGAATATGAAATTTTTAAACACTATTAAAAACATTTTCCCATCTTATTTAAAACTACCTGTCATCGTCATTCTTTTGTTGCAGTTTATATCGTTTTTTACTTTTTTTATGTTTGTTCCTTTTATATCCACTTACTTTAATCAAAATGTCGGCTTTTCTTTAGGTTTTGTTGGTTTCATTCTCGCAATAAGAATTTTGAGTCAACAAGGTCTAATGATTGTAGGAGGTGCCCTGGCTGATCGATTAGGATATAAAAAAATAGTGGTAATCGGATTTTTCTTTCGCGGAATTGGATTTGCATCGATGGGATTAACCACAAATGGTTTTTTGGTCATAATTGCAGCTATTTTGAGTGGACTAGGCGGAGCATTATTCAGTCCTGCTCTTAAAGCAAATTTAACTTCGCTAACACCAGAAGGAAAGCATAAGGAAATATTTTCTCTAATGAATATCATAGAGAACGCTGGAACTGTATTGGGACCATTAGCCGGACTTTATTTTTCAATAGATGACTTTAAACATCTTAGTGTTCTTTCAGGATTATTATTTCTGATTCTTTGTATAGTTGCTATATTTCTCCCAAAAGTATCTAAGCCACTTAATACTAAGACTTGGATCCAAGAATTTGCTGAAATTATTAAAGATAAGTCATTTGTAGGTTTGACTGTTAGTTTGATTCCTTTTCATTTTTTATATCAACAGCTGTATCTAACATTACCAATCATTTCAACGAATGTGACAGGGTCTTCTGGTTGGATTTTTACTTTTGTAACTTTAATAATTATTATTTTCCAGTGGCCTGTATTCTTAATGATTAAGGATAGAACGATTCATTCATTATTCTTTTTCAGTTATGTTACTATTCTAATTTTTATTGTCCCCATTACGTTTGGAAACAATATAGCTACTCTATTATTAGTGCTAACTGGAATTGCTATTGGATCGATTACATTACTGCCATTGTTCCAAAGCTATATTGCCCACAATTCCCCTAAAGAATCACTGGCAGCCTATTTTGGTTTTTCAAACTTAGCAATGGCAATCGGGGGATCATTAGGTAATTTGGTAGGTGGAGTTATATATGATTATTTTTTAAAAAACGGTCAACCAGAAAAATATTGGATCGTAGTCAGCTTCTTAAGCCTTTTGCCTTTATTCATTCTTTATAAAAAAAACAAAACAAAAAAGACATTAAAACCTAAGGAGGAATGGTAATGAATTTAAAATCATCCTTACAATTAATTGATATTAATAGAATTATGCTTCATGAACCATATGAACCAGCACGTCTTTCTAAAATTAAGAATGCCATAAAACTAGATGGTGTAATAAGAAATCCGATCATAGCTCTACATTTAGAAAACGAAAAATATTTAGTTTTAGATGGTGCACATCGATTAAACGCACTAAAAGAAATGGGGTGTTTGAGAGTTCCCATACAAATTGTGGATCCCAATCATGTAAGAATAAACGCATGGCATCACATAGTTCCAGCTGGAAAATGGTTTGAAGAATTAACAAAACATCCATCAATAGAAGTAACAAAAAAAGTTCGAGCAGATGAAATCCCTCTTGCAACTCTGTCGTTTCATGACCATTCCGAACTTTATATTTATGCGAAGTACTCAACAAAAGAGCTATCTAAAAAGTTGGATGTTTGGCACGCCATTGTGAATGCTTACAGTGAATACCAAGAGGTACGACGTATACCTGCCCATTCTAAGGAAAGTCCAAACCTTGGTTTTATTCGATTTAACTATCCTGCAACATGTTTGGATACCATAAAAAAAGTTGTGAAACTTGGAAAACTCTATCCAGCTGGAGTTACTCGAATTCAAGTTAATGGGCGATTGTTAAATTTAAGGATTCCCTTTGAATTTTTAACATCTAAAAGTTTCGATGAGTTTGAATGGGAATCACTCTGTAAGCACCGAGAAGATAATTTACGTTTATATTCTGAAAATGTTTATCTTTATGAGGCATAATTCTGCAAAAATTATTGAATCTCATTTAACTGGAGGTATTTAATGTTACACACTATACAAAAAGCACCTGTGTATAACTCACTCAACCAATGTATCGGCAACACACCTATGGTTAGATTAGAGAGTTTATTTCCCCAACAAAATGTTTATGCAAAACTTGAATTTATGAATCCAGGTGGTAGCATGAAGGATCGCCCTGCGAAGTATTTCATAGAACAAGGACTGCAAAATGGACAAATAACTTCTGCAACTCACTTAATAGAAAGCAGTTCTGGAAACCTTGGCATTGCACTAGCAATGATTGCCCGTTATCACGGTTTATCTTTTACTTGTGTAGTCGATCCGAAAATTTCAAAGACAAATCTAAAAATCTTGAGAGCGTTTGGAGCAAATATCGTTATGGTCGAGGATAAAGACGATCAGGGTGGTTATTTAAAGACTAGAATAAACAAAGTTAAAGAAATTCTTGAAGAGTTACCCAATGGATATTGGATAAACCAATATGCCAATGAAAACAATTGGAAGGCACATTATTTAGGGACAGGTACTGAGATTATCGAACAGATTGATGCGAACATTGATTATTTAGTAGTACCCGTAAGTACTACAGGTTGTATTATGGGTACTAGCCGTAAACTTCGGGAAAAACATCCGAATTTAACGGTAATAGCCGTTGATGCTGTCGGATCAATAATCTTTAATACTCCTCCGGGAAAAAGAGAACTGCCTGGGTTCGGCGCTAGTAGAGTGCCGGAGATTTTAAATAATAACGAAATTGATAGGGTCATTCATGTTAATGATTTAGAATCCGTTAATGGATGTCATGAATTGTTACAAAGTGAAGGAATCTTTACTGGGGGTTCTTCCGGTGCTTCAGTTGCAGCTCTTAAAAAGTTAGTGAATTCTTTAGATAACCGTGAGAACATTGTAACTGTATTCCCTGATAGAGGAGATCGATATATTGATACAGTGTATGATGAACACTGGGTCTCACGGTTATGTTTATAATCATAAAAACTCTATTTATATGAAGAAAATGAGCTTTTCCTAGGATAAGCTCATTTTGTTGTTCATAAATTTGATTGTCTAAGAATATTCTTAACCCTTAAGACTAATTCTCTTGGGCTGAAAGGTTTTTTCATATAATCACTTGCTCCAATCGACAAACCATGTATTCTATCATCTTCTCCATATTTAGCTGATAAAATGAGGATTGGGATCGAGTGATTGTCTCTAATCATTTGGCAAAGTTCTTCTCCACTAATATCTGGAAGCATTAAATCAAGTATGACAAAATCAAATGAGGAAACTTTCAGATGATATAACGCATCTTTTCCATTAAATACACTTACTGTTTGAAATCCTTCCTTTTCAAAGTATGAAGAGATAACATCTACTAATTTTGGCTCGTCATCTATGATAAGAATTCTTACCATAATTCCCCTCCATTTTTAGTAAGATAGTTTAATTATTGATTATACTTACGTGATATTGAAGTTTTCAAAAAACGAGAAAATTTTGATTCTAAGATTTTTAATTTTTCATCTAATAACAGAATATCATCTAAATTGTTTTGTTTCTGATTTTTTATGTTATCTAAGATACTTCTCATTTCTGGAAGTAATTTAGAAAACGCTTCGAGAATTTCCTTTTCCTATTCCAATTTACACTCACCTCTTATTTGAAAAGCATTCCTTTAAATTGAGAATAAATAGTTATACTGGATCTATCTAATGGTGATATTTGAATGAAGAATATTTTTGACTTTTAAATTTAATGCTTCTCAGTCGAATTAAATAAATCAAGAAGAGTAGAAAAACAATATAAAGTGCTACTAGAAGATAAGTAATTATTACTAAAGGACTACGTTTAACCTCTTTACCATCTTCATTTTTTTTCGTTTTTTTTAACTCTTTAGTTAAAGAATACTCTAATAATACCTTCTCATTTTGGTCTTTAATAACTAATAAGCCATCCATGTTAACTTCTGAAATGATCGGAATGTTAACTCCTGCTGTAAAAAACAGATCTTTATCAATATTATATCCTTCTGCACCTTGAATTGTTGTAAGATCTACTTCAGAAAATTTCTGCGTTAGAAAATGAGTAAAACCAAAATCTAATAAACTAGTGGTGTCCGCATATGCAACTTCAGAAGAGTTCGCTTTTAAAGTGACCGCTATTAATTCAGTTTCTCCACGTTTCGCCGTTGTGACCAATGTAGTCCCAGATTGATCAACATAACCATTTTTGCCGCCATTAACACCCTCATATCTCCATAACATTTTATGATGATTATAAAGCGTTGTATCCCAGCCTTCTCCAACCCAACGTAGTTCTTTTGTTCGGAAGATTTCTCTAAACTCCTTATTTTTCATTGCATACTTAGTAATCATTGCCATATCATAAGCAGTTGTTTGGTGATTAATATCAAACAAACCATGAGGATTTTTAAAAGTACTGTTAGTAATTCCGATTTTTTCTTTTGTGAACCGATTCATTTCATTACTGAACGATTCCACACTACCTGCCATATGTTCGGCAATCGCCACTCCCGCATCGTTTCCTGAATTGATTAATAACCCCTGCACGAGTTTTTTTAAAGATACTTGTTCCCCTGGTTCAAGGTATACTCTCGTTCCTTCTGTATCTCGAGCGTTTTGACTAATTAGAACTTTATCTGACAGGTTACCTTCTTCAATAGCAATTATTGCTGTTAAAATTTTTGTGATACTGGCAGGATACATACTTTGATAACTATTCTTCTCATAAAGAATTTCTCCTGTAGTTCCTTCAATTAAAATCACAGATTCACTGGATATATTACCTGGAGAGTTACTTGAAGCTGCAGTAGAAAATGGGCTTAAGAACATGAGTAAGATTATGAAAAATAAAATACTAATGACTAAGACGATTCTTTTGCTGAATTTCATTTTTCGTTCCTCTTTTGATTAATTTCTCAGGAGTATAACATTTAAATATGAATTTTTTATGCAGTGACGGTTTGTCCATTTAGATAAATAATGAAAGAATTATGCAGTTTTTATGGATTTTCGCAAAATACGTTTATATGACCACTCAATGGGTACACTTTTTATGTAATTAAATCCCTAATAACGAAAGGATGATGATGTATGCATGACACGTACCAACAATGTATTGATGAATGTCTGGCCTGTATGAAAGAATGTAATCATTGTTTTGACGCATGTTTAAATGAAGAAGACGTAAAAATGATGGCGGAATGTATCAGGTTGGATAGAGCCTGTGCAGATATTTGTTCCTTTGCTGCTACAGCGATGAGCAGTAACAGTCCGTTCATAAATGAAATCTGTTCCCTTTGTGCTCAAATTTGCGAAGCATGTGGAAATGAGTGTAAAAAACATGATCATGAACACTGTCAGCGATGTGCAGAAGCTTGTTTTAAATGTGCGGAAGCTTGCCGTAGGATGGTAAGTTAATAAAAAGAATCACTAACGAATCGGAGTGGAAAATTCTTTTTACGTGCAATCTCAACTGAAGAAAAGCAAAATATTTAAAGATAGAAAAAGAAGCTGACATTTGTCGGCTTCTAATTTTTTAAGGGAATATGCATTTGTTATTATTTGTCCTGTTTTTTAGATACGTTATAGTTTCCTTATCGGATGAACATGGCAATTCGAAAACTTGCTCATACCTCTCAGAACCTTTTCCTGTAATAAACACCCAATCTTTTGATCCATTAACTTTTCTCCAAGCAAAACTAATCGCTTGGGTTCGGTCTGGAATTACAACAATAGGAAGATCAAGGAACCGTTCTTTTAATTCATTTAAGGAACTAATCATGGACTCTTCTTTTTCTCCGTTTAAATCATCTAGTGTTAGTATGATTAAATGACTAAATTCTTTAGAAGAATCTATCATAACCTCTCTCTTTGTTACGTCTCTTTTACCTCTAAAACCAAGAACATGTATGATTTGTTCTGCTTGTTCGCGCTCTGCAATTTCTAAACAGTAGTGAATTGCATCAGCAGTATGTGCATAATCAATGACAAATGAAGCCCCATTATGATGCGTATATGTTTCAAATCTACCCGGGACACCAGAGAATGACTGTAATGAATGATGAATGGATTCGATGTTATGACCCATTATATTACTTGTCAATATCGCAGTCATCATGTTCCATCCGTTATGGATACCTGGAATGGTACACTTTATTAGATAAGGATTGCCATCCATATAATATTTGAACTCAGAAAAGTACGAGGGTATTATCTCTTTGACTGTTAAACTATTCTCACCTACCCCCATTGTGAAATGAGGAATTTTAGATGTAGTCAACATATCTGCTAGCTTGTTTCCCCAATCGGTGTAAGTAGCTATAATGGCTTGTCCTGTTGGTTTTAACTGAGCAAAAAGCCTCGCTTTAACCTGAAAATACTCCCACATATTTTTATGATAATCCATATGATCATGACTTAAATTGGTGAATATAGCAAAATCAAAGTATATGCCTTCTATACGATTCTGTTCGATGCCGTGTGAAGAAACCTCCATGATTACAACATCATCATTACTTTTCGCAATCAGTTGGTTTAATTCAATCGAATCAGGGGTCGTATTTTTAGATTGAATTACCTCGTTGTTAATAATCGTATTTACAGTGCCAATTAGTGAGCAGGTTTTTCCTTGCATTTCTAAAATATGCTTAAGCATATAAGCAGTGGTAGTCTTGCCATTCGTTCCTGTAATACCTATCATTATATGTTTTTTATAAGGGTAGCCATAAAAGCAGCTTACTAGTTTTGCTAGTGCCTTTCTGCTGTCTGTTACTCTAATATAAGGAATTTCAGTTGATTGATAATCTGATTCTCCTATGATAGCAACTGCTCCGGAATCGACTGCATGTTTAATAAAATCATGACCATCTACTTCATATCCATTTATAGCGACAAACAAATCTCCTTGTTCAACAAACTTTGAATTTGACTTGATCCCTTTTATGCCTATCCTGCACGCTTGTGGATAATCCTCTATTGATATATTTAATTCTTGAAGTAATGTTATTAATTCCATGGATTCTGCTCCTTATTTGTTTAACCAAAAATGAAGTATACCTGATAAAAGATAATTTATTAATTAACTGCTTTTCCTTGATTAACAAGTTTGATCCATCTTTCACCATTGTAAAAATACACATCTTTTTTAAAGGTAGTAAAAACGATGTTTTTATCCACTGGATTCTTAGCTAAATAAGATATGGCATCTTCCTGGAGTGTCGGAATACTTATCTCCTTTTCCGAACTATCATTTATATTGATTTCTGTAAGGAACGCTTTATTCTCAAACCCACCTACTAAGAGTGAATTTTTATTAGTAAACGTAAGTGATGTAACTTGTTTCATGTTCGTCAGTTCTTCAAATGTTTTACCCTTATTTCTTGATAGATGAACCTTATTTTGAGAACTTATTGCAACGACATTCGTATCAGTAGGATGGACCGCAATACCTGTGATCTCCCCCTCTACATTTGTTAAGTCACTTTCATTCCATGATTTAGCATCGTCATTGGAATAATAAAGACCATCTGATGGCATTCTTGAATTAGCCATAGAAGTATAGGCATACAAGACATGGTTTTCGTAGCCTGCAGCGAGAAAATGGAAATCCGTTTCGCCTTCTAAGCCAAGCAGTTCGATTTCCCCACCTATCTCTTTACTTCTTACGATTCCTAACGGGTCTGGTTTGTCTGAATCATTTCCTGGATGGCCGCTGCTATAAAAACCATCATCCACCATTGAAAAACCCATATAATCATTTTTCTCACCAGGTGTTGCTTGCCATTGTTTGTTCATCGTATCGTACTGCTTGATTCCATCATGTGCAGGTATAAAGATCTTTTTTCCGTCATTTGAATATCCTACCCCATGGATATCCGTGAACGTTACACTTGATTGTTTATCATTGAATGTAAATAAAAGTATTAAAACCAAAACTAAGCTAATCGCTGCAAGAATTAAAATACCCTTAAGTTTAAATGGCTTTTTTGTTGTTTTTTTCTTTTTAGCCATAATTTACCTCTCCTTCATAAACAAAGAGAAAAACCTCTTGAGCGAGGTTTTTCATTCTGAAATATTATTTACTTTACCTTCATCCTTGTAAAAAGGTTTGAAGTTATTATATTTCACCATGGTCATCATACCAGCTGAGGCATGATGTAAATCATGGCAGTGGAACATCCAGTTACCTGGGTTATCAGCTACGAATGCAACCTCATATGTTTCTCCAGGCTTTACATTTAGTGTATCTTTCATTAATGGTGCTCCTTCTACAGGTTTTCCATTCTTACTTAATACTTGAAAGAAATGGCCATGTAGATGCATTGGGTGATCAGATTTATCCATACTTTTGTTTGTTAAAGTGACTTTGACTTTATCACCCTTATCCACCTTTATATTTTCAGTCTTAGGATAAGTATTCCCGTTTATGGTGTACTTCATCTCACCGGAATCCATATCAGTAGCAAGGTCCATTTTGTATTCTAAATCGAAAGAATCGTTTAATGAGAAATTCCCTTTAATCTCTTTACCAAACTCATCTGGTTTCACCATGCCCGCATCTTTTTTGTGAGCAACAGGCTGCACCGCCTCTTCTTCGGCTTGGATATTTATCCTCATGTCTTTAGATGCATCCATCTCACCATGGCAATCGATTGTTACGGTTTCACCTGTTGCAATGAACTCTATATCATACCTTTCACCAGGTGCAACTTCAAGTACCTTATTTTCCTGTTCGATTGGTTGATTCACGGGCTGACCATCAACGTTGGTTACTTTAAAATTCAATGGAATATGAATTTTATGAGACATATATCCGGCATTTACAAATCGGAGTTTTACTTTTTCTCCTTTTTTCGCTATAAGGGGTTTACTTTTATCATATGACTTACCGTTTATTGTATATATATCATAAGAAGACATATCATGGTCCATACCATTCATTGAACCGTTATCGGAAGATTTGCTGTCTTTATTTTTCTTATCCCCCATGTCCATATTGGAATGATCCATACCTTCCATATCTTCTGTATCTGACTCATTCATATCCATGTTTGAGTGATCCATTCCATCCATTTCTTCGGATTCTTGCTTTGGATTGGACTCCCATTCATCTAAAACAAGTGAATAATCTCGATCATACTGTTCATCATCTTTAGATTCAACGATAAAGACTCCATAAAGCCCCTTATCAACCTGATTTACGCTGTCTTGATGGCTATGATACCAATACGTTCCAGGGGTATCTGCGACAAACTGATACGTATACTCCTTGCCTGTTTCAATAGCATCTTGTGTGACTCCGGGAATACCATCTTGTGTATTCGATAAAGGGACACCGTGCCAATGTATACTTACAGGCTTCGGAAGTTCATTCTTGATTGTAACCTTTACCCCTTCACCTTCTTTTACTCTAATCTCTTGCCCAGGGACGCTTCCATTATAAGTCCAAGCTTCAATGGTCTTACCGGACTTCAATTCCCAATTCTCTTTTTTTGCAGTAATGGAGAACTCTTTAATTGTTTTACCTTCTAAAATTTCTTCTTTTGCTTGTACCTTATTTTCATTAGATTGATCTTTTGAACCCTCTTGGCTACAACCTGTTATAACCAAAATGAGTACCAGTAACATTAAAGAAATCAACCATTGCTTTTTCATTGGTTTTCCCTCCTCAAATTAACCGTACTAAAAAAATATGCAATTTTTATGGAGCAACCTAATAAGTTCATAACTCTTCAAATCACGAAATAAATAAAAAAAGTACCGAACAATAAATCGGTACTTTTCATAAAGAGTAACCTACTCTTTAATAGAAATCCTTCATCCACCTTTGATGCAGGTCATCTTAGAACTATTTACTCTTCTATTTAACTCATCTAATAAAATAGTTAGAGTTCTTTCATTCACTACTGAACATAGTTTTTCGCCATTATTAATGGATATATTAAACCTTTCAAAAACTTCACTAGTATCTTGCCATACCTTAACGATATCCACTACAGACATGTTCGGCTGGATAACCATCAACTGCTCCTCCTATGAATAAAGTATTTTATTTATTATCCTGAAATCTCGCAAATGACTTAACGTCATACGTATAAGCTAGAGCTTCATCTAACTTTTCGTCAGACTTAATCTTATCGATCAGTTGTTTTCCCTTTTCAGGAGTCATCTCTTTATACCAGTCTCCATCCGGGTAGACTACGACTGTCGGTCCCTCTTTACATCTTCCGTTGCAAAAGGTTTTAGTAGTATGAATTTTGTTTAATAACCCTTGATCTTTAATTTCTTGTCGAACGGTATTCGTAACTTCCTCAGCCCCTTTTTTGATGCAGCTAGCTCCGTTACACAATAACACGTGTTTTGAAACGCCAGAAAGTTCCATAAAGTGCTTCACCTCGTTCCCGAGAGATAGAACGTAAAATTTACTTAACTTCTACTACAAATGGATAAACATTCACTTTTCCATTTATCTTAAATTCACCCCAAATTTTATATATACCTGGCTGGTCAAATTTTGTGGCAAACTTTGTATCTGTTTCCGATGCTGGGTGGACGTGAACATACTCATCTCCACCTTCGTCTAATATGACTACATGACCAAGCGCTCCTAGATAGGGCTCGGGTTTGTTTTCTTTTAGATCAAAATCCAACACAATTTCTTCACCTGATGTAAAGGTTTCAGGACTCATGGTTAACTTGTAGCCATTGACTGTTTTAGTGAACTCAGTTTCTGGCTTTAACGAATCATGTTCACCGTGGGCATCACCAGCGCCAACCTCGATTGGAAGTGGCTGCACCTCATAGTTTTTATCTTTTGGTTTAATGTCTATGAACGCTTTATAGCTTCCTTCTTCCAGTTTGTGCTGTATGGTAAACACACCATTCCCTTTTTTCTCGGGATGAATGTGGTAATACTGCTGCAGTTCATCATTTACGATGATCAAATGCATCAGTTTCTCATGATCGATCTCTAATTCCTCTACTGGGTTTCCCTCTTTATCTTTCAACTCAATATGGATTAAATTGTTTTCGTAATGCAGAGTTGGTGTAATATCACTATTTTTTGATACATTGCCTTGGCTCTCCCCATGATCACCATGTCCAGCCTCCTGCTTTTCCTTATCTTTTGTATCAGATGAATCAGATGTATTCTGTTCTCCAACATGACCAGCATGTTCACTAGTCGATGGTTCTGCGTACTTTGCAAATACGGAATAGCTCCCGATCACTATAACGAGTATCAATACAGCCGACAATGTCCACCTTAAAACGATATTGTCCTTCATAGAATTCCCTCCTTACAGTTTTACTTTTTGTAAACGAAGTGCATTAAGAACAACTGACACCGAGCTGAATGCCATCGCAGCTCCTGCAAGCCATGGGGCAAGAAAACCTAGTGCAGCAACAGGGATGCCTAACACGTTATAAGCAAAAGCCCAGAAAAGATTTTGTTTGATGTTTCGTATTGTCTTTTTACTCATGTAGATGGCATCTGCAATGCTGTTCAGATCGCCACGAATCAGCGTTACATCAGCTGCCTCCATCGCAACGTCTGTACCTGTGCCAATCGCCATCCCAATATCCGCTACAGCTAGTGCTGGAGCGTCATTGATTCCGTCTCCGACCATGGCCACTTTATTACCTTGCTCCTGTAGCTTTTTCACCTCATCTGCTTTTCCTTCAGGAAGAACTTCAGATATGACATGATCAATCCCCACTTGTTTAGCAATGTATTTAGCTGTTTGCTGATTATCTCCTGTGATCATGATAACTTTAAGACCCATTTCTTTTAATCGAGAAATCGCATCTTTTGATGTTTCTTTGATCGTATCGGCTACAGCGATAATTCCTGCATATACTCCGTCTATCGCCACGAGCATCGCGGTTTTACCGGCTTTTTCAAGTTCCTCCATCTGATTATTAGAATCATAGATGGTAACGTTGTTTTCTTTCATTAATTTTCGTGTACCGATGAAAAGTGTTTTACCTGCAACTACAGCTTTGATACCAAACCCAGGAATAGCATCAAAATCCTCCGAACTCGATAACTGGATTCCCTTATTGGTGATTCCTTCTACAATAGCTTGCGCCAATGGGTGTTCAGAATTTTTCTCTGCTGAACCTACTAGTCTTAACACTTCTTCTTCACTGAATGATGGTTCCACAATAATATCTGTAAGTTCTGGAGTACCGTTTGTAACCGTACCCGTTTTATCTAAGATCACAGTATCGATTCGATGAGTGGTTTCTAAGTGTTCTCCACCCTTAAATAAAATACCAAATTCAGCTGAGCGGCCAGAGCCTGCCATGATTGAAGTAGGAGTCGCTAATCCTAATGCACAAGGACACGCGATAACAAGGACAGCAATCAATTTTTCAAGCGCAACAGCAAATTCTCCGGGACTTACCCAAACAAACCAGATAATGAAGGTAAGAACAGCGATGCCTACAACTATAGGCACGAATACACCAGAGATTTGGTCAGCTAGACGCTGGATCGGTGCTTTTGAACCTTGTGCTTCCTCAACGACTTTTATGATTTGAGCCAGGGCCGTATCTTTCCCTACTTTTGTTGCCTTTATTTTTAGGAACCCGTTTTTATTAATGGTTGCACCGATTACCGTATCCCCTATTGTCTTATCGACAGGTACACTCTCACCTGTCAGCATCGATTCATCTAATGCTGAACGCCCTTCGATGATTTCACCATCGACCGGTACTTTATCACCTGGTTTTACATATACGATATCACCGGCTTCCACTTCTTCTATCGCTATTTCGATTTCTTTACCATCACGAACCACGATAGCTGTCTTAGCTTGCAGTCCCATCAGTTTCTTAATCGCTTCAGAGGAACGCCCCTTTGCTTTTGCTTCGAAAAGTTTTCCCAACACAATAAGTGTAATTAATATTGCCGATGTTTCAAAGTACATTTCCACCATCCCTTGATTGGTACCGATGGAAAGGATAGATAGGTACAGGCTATAGAAATAAGCTGCAGAAGTTCCTAATGCTACGAGTACATCCATGTTCGCACTTTTATTCCGGAGCGCTTTATAAGCTCCTACATAAAACTGTTTCCCTACAACAAACTGTACAGGTGTCGCGAGCGCCAATTGAACCCAAGGATTCATGAACATCTCAGGCAAATAGATAAAAGATGTAAACTCAAAATGACTAACCATTGCCCACAATAAAGGGAATGAGAGGATGACAGAAAAGATGAATTTTCCTTTCTGTTTCTCAATCTCCATTGCTCTATGATCAACCGATTCTTTGTAGTCTTCCTTTAGGGTTGCACCATATCCCAATTGGTCAACTTTTTTAATCATATCTCCAATAGAAACTTCAGATGGATTATATTGTACTGACCCGGTTTCTAATGCTAGATTAACGTTAGCTTTAATCACTCCGGGAAGTTTGTTTAACCCCTTTTCAATCCTTGTTGCACATGCTGCACACGTCATGCCAGTCAAATTGAATTCAGCTTTTTCAGTGACGACTCCATATCCGAGATCTTCTATTTTTTTCTCGAGATCGGCCACCTTTAAAATTTGAGGGTCATAAGAAACGGTTGATTTTTCAAGAGCAAGGTTTACGTTCGCTTTCTCGACTCCCTCTAACTTGTTCAAACCTTTTTCAATTCGGATCGCACAGGCTGCACAGGTCATACCTGATATTTGTAATGTCGTTTCTTTTGTACTCATGGTTTTCATCATCCCTTCGATATACCTATATGGGGTATATTTCAACTGAAAAGAAAGCGTGCTATGATAAGCACGCGATTTATTTTACATCGTAACCCTGATCATCGATCGTCTCTTTGATCTCATCCAGGTTTACTTTTGAAGAATCATATTCTACCTCAACGATACCTTCTTTAAGGTTTACTTTAGTGTGTGAGACACCGTCTAACTTTCCAACGCTTCCTTCAATAGCAATTATACAGTGGTTACAAGACATACCTTCTACTTTTAATGTGGTTTTTTCCATTGATATCTCTCCCTTTTATTTCATCAGTTTTTTAACAGTAACTAGAAGTTCATCCAATACTTCTTGATCGCCTTCTTGAATTCTCTCTACAACACAACTTTTCAAGTGGCCCTCAAGAAGAATTTTTCCAACACTATTTAATGCTGATTGAATCGCTGAAATTTGAGTGATAACGTCGTCACAGTAAGTGTCACGGTCAATCAACCCTTTAACACCTCTAATTTGCCCTTCGATCCGATTTAATCGTGTGATCAGATTGTTCTTTATTTTATCGGAATGATGACTCTTCCGTTCGTTCGTATCACAACATTGATCATTATTTAGATCATCTGGTTTTACTATTTCCATCAGATAACCTCCTTTATTTACTTTAATTTTACTATACCCCCCTACCCTATGTAAAGCCCGATTTTAATTTTTTTTTTACTCATATAAAATGTGCATTTTTTTTCGAGTTTATAATGAACTTGCATAAATCGATATCTTCCTCTCATAACTTAGAATGAAGGAATGGACAAGGAGGGCTTAAATGTCAATTTACATTTTAGGGGTTTTAGTGATTTGTACAGCTTTAGTTTTTCTATCATCTTTTTTTTATAAGTCTAAAGATTCCTTAATGAACAATATGGTTTACGTAATGGCTTACACTATGAGTATGGGTCTGACCGCTGGATTTTATTTAGGCGTGTACTTTAAAGATAATTTGCTGTATGCCACACTTTTCTCAATATTATTAAGTGGTCTAGCAGGTTTATTAATTGGGTCTAAACTTCATTTCCATCTAATGATTGAAGGACTTTTTTCAGGTATAATGGCCGGGATGATGGGTGCCATGTTAACAGTAATGTTAAGTTTTAAACAAGCACAGATATTGGTAATGATAGGAATCTTACTTACTGTAGGAATAACAATTTTATGTATTCTACAATTCTTATCAGAAACACTTAAACATCAAATTGAAAGATACTTTAATGTCATCATGCTTTTTGGCTGCGGACTGCTGCTTATGGTTTTTTTAAAATTTCCTGATGATATTATTAAACCACATGAAAAAGCTCAAACGCAGCACGAACAACATTCTTCTACATCAGCTAATAAGAATGAGGATAAAAAACTTGAACAGGAAGAAGTTTTCAATTGGGAGGTAGGAATAAAAGATTATAGATACCTTTCATCAAATGCTAGTTTAAAAAAAGATCAAAAAGTACTCTTAACATTATTAAATGATGATTCAGTTGAACATGATATTGAAATTTCTTCTTTTTCGTATGAGAATGTAGAAACATCAAACACTCAATCGGAACATGATCATGCTATGTCAAATGAAGATGATTCTGTCTTTCATCTACACGTTGAACCAAATCGATCCAATCAGGTATCGTTCATTCCTAAAGAAGCGGGTGTCTATACGTACTATTGTACAATCCCGGGACACAAAGAATCTGGCATGATAGGAAAAATAAAAATTTCGTGAAAAAACCCTCCGGAATGGGGGGGTTAAATCTGTTTATGATTTTGTAAATTGATGGATTACTTTCATTAACTCACTTACAGCTTCAGTTCCTTGGTTTGAAGAAATAGCATCCTTAACACAATGGTGTGTGTGGGTTTCTAATAAGTTAAAGCCCACTTTTTTTACCGCTGCGTTGATTGCACTCAATTGTACGATAATGTCAATACAATAGCGTTCATCGTGAATCATGTTCTGAATGCCGCGTACCTGACCTTCAATTCGTTTCAATCTATTCAACATTTCTTCTTTTTCTTTTTGTGATCTAGTTGTGTGTTTTTCTTCTGCAGCAGTTGAATCACAGCAACCGTGTTGTTCTTCCATAATGTTTTCTAGTGCCATCTTCTCACCTCTGAGTGTTTTTACATAATCTTTTTCTCTTTATTTTTAATAGTTAAAGGACTTTCCACCATGGGAGCTCTTTCGTCATTCAGCCAGCATGAGGCATGATGACCTTTATCGATCATAAAAGAAGTCGGTTTTTCTTCTTCACAAACATCTAGTACATATGGACATCTAGCTGCAAAGGAACACCCCTTTGAAATTTGTGACAGATCTGGGGGGGAGCCATCAATTCCTTTTAACGGCTTTTTACTGTCAACATCCGGGATTGATTGTAAAAGTCCCCATGTATAGGGGTGTCTTGCTTTATAGAAGATCTCATTTACTGTTCCGCTCTCTACTATTTCACCAGCATACATGACTAAGATTCTATCTGCCATGTTTGCCACGATGCCTAAATCATGAGTGATCAGTATGATGGACATATTTAACTTCGGTTTTAACTCTTTTAACAGTTCTATTATTTGAGCTTGGATGGATACATCTAATGCTGTTGTAGGCTCATCTGCTATGAGGATGGAAGGTTCACAGATGAGGGCCATGGCAATGCCTACCCTTTGGCGCATACCTCCGCTTAGTTCGTGAGGATACTTTCTACTATTGTATTCTGGTTCTGGAATTCCAACAAGTTTGAGCATCCTGTGAACTTTTTCCCACACTTCTTTTTTCGGTAACTTATCGTGAACGATTAATCCTTCTGCGATCTGCTCACCAATTCTCATGGTCGGGTTTAATGAAGTCATTGGGTCCTGGAATACCATTGCAATTTTTCTGCCGCGGTATTTGACCATTTCTTTCTTTGAAAGCTGGGTTAGTTCTGTTTCTTTATAAAGAATGGATCCATCAACTATTTTAGCGTTTTGTGGCGGTAATAGTTTAAGTATACTTTTGGCAGTCACGGACTTCCCGCTGCCAGACTCGCCGACGATCGCTAGCACTTCTTCTGTTCCTAGACTAAAAGATACTCCTCTCAAGGCATTTATCGTTTTCTTTTTTGCGTAAAACTCGACATAAAGGTTGCTCACCTCTAAAAGATTCGTCATCTACTCACCTACGTTCTCATTTTAGGATCTAACGCATCTCTTAATCCATCTCCGACCACATTGAAGGCAAACATCGTTAACGAAATGAAGAATGCAGGAAAAAATAATATCCATAGGTGACCCGTCAATAGTGTCACAAGTGCCTCGGATGTCATCGTTCCCCAACTGGCCAAGGGTACTGGTACTCCTAAGCCTAAAAAGCTTAAAGTCGCCTCAGCAAAGATAGCTCCGGGAACAGATAGAGTCATAGCAACAATGATAGGACCTAAAGTATTGGGAAGAAGATGTTTAAACAAAATCTTATAAAAACCAGCTCCCAGTACTCGAGACGCCATAACGTATTCACATTCTTTGAGCTGGAGAATCTGTCCCCTTACAAGCCTGGCGATTCCAATCCACCCTGTTGCTGCCATCGCTAGTATGATGGTCGTAAGTCCGGGCTTGAGAACAACCATCAATAGAATGGTTACCAGTAGATGAGGCAACCCGTATAGGATATCTACTAGTCGCATAAGAATCTCATCCGTTTTACCACCTTTTAACCCTGCTATTCCACCGATGATTATTCCTACAATAAGATCGATTAAAACAGCCATTATTCCTATGAATAAACTAATCCTTGCTCCCGTCCATGTTCGGGCAAAAATATCTCTTCCTAATTGGTCTGTTCCAAACCAATGCTCTTTTGATGGTGGTTGATTGGATTCTAGTAAGGATTGATCAGAATATGAATAAGTCACTAACTTAGGACCGATAACAGCCATAATGATTAACAATAAGATGATGATTAGCCCAACGACAGCGAGTTTGTTCTTGGTTAGATAATATAACGTTTCTTTAAACTGTGAAAAAGGTTGGACGTTGATTTCTTCAACTATTCGAATGTTTTTTTCTTTGAAATGAAATTTTCTCTTCTCGTTTAGCGCTTCCATATTATCTCCTCCTCGCTAGTTTGATTCGAGGATCTAAGAATCCGTAAGTCAGATCGATTATTAAGATGAAGAGTATCAATATTGCACTGTAAAATATGGTTGTGCCTAAGATGACCGGATAGTCCCGATCAGAAATTGATTGAACAAAGTATTTTCCGATCCCAGGAATACCAAATATTTGTTCGATCACAAAACTCCCTGTTAATATTCCAGCTGATATAGGACCTAGTACAGTAACAACCGGTATCAATGCATTTCTTAATATATGACGAAAGATTAACCGTGAACCCGTTACACCCTTCGCAATAGCCGTTTGAACATAATCTGAGGTAAGAACTTCTAATATGCTCGACCTTGTTAATCTAGCTATGTAAGCTAACGGACCAACTGCCAACGCTAAGCTTGGAAGAACAGTATGTCTCCACGTACCCCAAGTAGCGACTGGGAGCCATTCAAGCTTTATCGCGAAGTAATTAATAAGAACAGTTGATAGTACAAAGCTCGGTACTGATAAGCCTAAGATGGCTATAACCATTGATAGATAATCTAACCAGCCGTTATGTTTGATCGCGGCTATGATACCTAGAGTCATCCCGAAGACGACTGCAATAACCAGTGCCTGTATGCCGAGTACCGCCGAAACAGGAAACCCACTTAATATTAATTCATTGACTGTACGTGTATCCGATGTAATCGAAGGTCCAAAATCTAAAGTAATAATTCCTGCCATGTATTTGAAATACTGGATGATAAGCGGCTGATCAAGGCCATAGTGAGCCCTCAGATTTTTCAGTACTTGTTCAGGTATGCTCTTTTCATTCGTGAATGGGTCACCTGGTATCAGATTCATTAACACAAAAGTTAGAGTGGCGATGACAAACAACGCAAGGAGTGCAGTCATCATTCGTTTAATGATATAGAAAATCATAGCTTACCTCCTTGAAAGAAAGAGGAAAACCAAAACGATTTCCCTCTATCAAATCATATTTCTTTACTCCACAAAAGCTTCCCTATAATCAACCGCTTGTATAATGTAACGGTGAACATTTTTTACATTATCTTGTTGCAGGTAGACTTTGTTGTTAAAGTAAAGTGGAGCGATCGCCATGTCTTCTAGTAATACTTTCTCGGCTTCTTGCATGTATTCAGCCCGCTTGTTTAGATCGAGTTCGGTATCTACTTTCTTAACCAAGTCATCATATGCCGGAATTGAGATTTTACTATAGTTATAGACATCTCCCGTTGTAAACTGACCGAGCAGGTTCTGAGCATCATTGTAGTCTGCCCCTGTGCTATAGATGGCTATCTCGTAATCTCCTTTTTGAACATTTTGAACAAACACTTTTCTCTCCATCGTTTTAAGCTCGACTTCTAAACCTAGATTCTTCTTCCACATTTCTTGCATCGCTTGAGTTAATTGGTTGTATAAATCGCTTGTATAGAACAATAGGCTCACCTTTGGCAGACTACTTAACCCTAACTCAGCCTTTCCTTCTTCTAATAGCTGTTTTGCCTCTTCAACCGATTTGTCCTTATAGAGTGAATCTCCTGCCTGCTCCCTGAACTCTCCCACACCATTTCCTAAACCGTTTGGTATGAATGAGAACGCAGGTGTTTCTCCTCCTTGAGTTACTTTATCTACAATCAATTGTCTATCCAGTGCCATACTCAGTGCTTTTCTTATCTTAGGATTACTGAACACCTTGTTCTCATGATTAAATCGCAAGTAGGCTACGCTTGCACTTGGTAGTTTTTCCGCGTCTCCGCTCTGAATGAGCTGGCTCTTGATAGAGTTTGGTATCTGTTCAGCAACAGCGATCTCCCCTGATTTGTACATACCATATTCGGTGTTTTGATCGTTTACCATCACCCATTTCAGTTCGTCTAGCTTTACGACCTCTTTTGCCCAGTAATTCTCATTCGGGACCATCACTAGCTCTTGATCGTGTTTCCATTCTTTAAGTTGAAATGGGCCGTTTGAAACAAATGTTTTTGCATCTGTCGCCCATTTAGCATTTGCTTCTGCTACCTTTTTGTTCACAGGCAATAATGTAAAAAACGATGTCAGTTCTAAAAAGAAGGATGTCGGTCTTTCGAGTGTGATTTCTAAAGTTTGTTGATCGGGGGCTTTTATACCAACTTCATTAAAATCTTTTACTGTCCCTTCATTATATGCAGCGCCGTTTTTGATGAAGAACAGATTACTTCCAAGAGGAGCAGCTACTTCTGGATTCAATACTCGTTCCCACGAAAAGATGAAGTCTTCCGCTGTTACTGGATCTCCGTTCGACCATTTAGCGTTCTTATTTAGATGAAAAGTATAAACTGTTTTATCATCAGAGATATCCCATGATTCGGCAACTCCGGCTACGACATTTCCTTTTTCATCCAACCTGACTAATCCTTCGAATAATTGGTTACTGATGTCTCCCGCGATCTGATTATCAATTAACGCCGGGTCTAGACTAGGAGGTTCTGATATGGCATTGATGGTTAGTTTTTGTTCCTTTTTTGTTTCACTATCGCTTGCAGCCGGTTCTTCTTCAATCCCCTTACTGCTGCAACCACTTAAAATAAGACTTACAAGTAAAATAAATGAAAAGAAAACACTTAACCTTTTTTTCATCCCCATGCCTCCCATAATCATATTTAACAACTAATCAATAACGTTGTACCCCTCCTCTTCTATTATTTCTTTGATTAGTGCTGTGTTAGTCTTATTAGACAAATAGGTTACTTGAACGCTGTTATTTGAGGCACTTGCTTTTACAGATTCAACTCCTGGTGATTCCATAAGTGCATCTTGAATGGCTTTCTCACAATGGCCGCAGCTCATTCCGTTTACTTTAAATTCGAATTTTTCCATGTTAGCCTCCTACAATGCCCCTCAAAATTTTTAAGTTTTTTTTTATATATTAAGTTGTTGTTTTATTTGATCGATACCAAACCGATTAAGAAACTTTGAAAATTTTTCTCTCCTTTTACCGTTTTTAGCATAAATATCAATAATTTGTTCGACTAGTTTAAATAATTCGTTTGGTTGTAGATTATTTTTGAAAAGTTGACCTGTTCGTGCATCAAGACCATTTGCTTTGCCACCTAAATAGAGATCAAAGGTGTCTCTTTGTTTTATAACTCCAATATCGTTTACTAATGGTTCACCACATGCGGTAGGACAACCAGTATATGCGGGCCGTAGTGTAAAAGGCACTTCCTTACCTGCGATACGATTGTTCAACTCGATGGCAACTGGCATACCCTCTTCTTCTGCCCCTTTACAAAAACCGCAAGTTCTTAAGCTCTTTACATAGTTTCCTACTGAATAACATGAAAGACCTATAAGCTCCAACTCATTCCTTATTTGTTCCAGGTTATCTTCTGGTACTTGAATAATAAGCTGTTGGAATGTTGTTAATTCAATTTCTGAATCCTCAGGTAAGTACTTGCTCAATAGAAGTAATTGTTTAGGTGATAGTTGTGCACCAAAACCAATTCCTCCGTTGACAGCTAGCCTAACTAACTTTCCCTCCAATGAAAAACCCCCTCTTATACCATACCCTCCCAACGTATAATATGTAGTATAAAAAAAACCTAGTACCAGCTAGGAAGAAATAGTATATAAATTTTCTAAAAATTCAAAATAATTGTAATTGATTCCATTTTAGTATTCCAATTTTTATAAGTCAATGGTTTTTTTATTTTAGTTTTAAAAATAATTATCTCTTATTTTGGTATATTTTTTTCAGTAGATATTTTAAAATAAGTTATCCATCTAACATATAAGTATATAGCTCTTATAAGTAAATCTAGAGCAATTGAAATCCATATCCCTGCTATTCCATAGCCGAGTACGATTCCAAAAAGGTAAACACCTAGGACTCGTATCACCCACATACCGACTGCTGTGCTATACATGGGACTTTTTGTATCGCCAGCTCCCTGAAGAGCCCCTGCCAAGATCAATCCTACAGCAAGTGCGGGTTGGGCAAATGCATCGATTCTTAGAGCAGTTACCACCATTTCAATGGCATTTTTATCTGTCGTGAACCAGGATGCAAAATATGGAGAAAAAACAAATAAGATGATCCCTATTATTGACATGAAGAAGATTCCGACCCCGGTTGTTAAAATGCCATATTGGTAGGCATCTTTTAATTTTCCCGCTCCTATACTTTGGCCTACTAGAGTAGTAGCGGCGATAGCTAATCCATATCCAGGCATGTAAGAAAAGGTTTCGATGTTTCCTGCAATGGTATGAGCTGCGAATGTTTCTGTTCCTATATGCACAATCAATCCGAAGTATAGAACTTGGCCAACTCTCATTATTAACCTTTCGATCGCAGCAGGTATGGATAATTTTATGACGGATAGCATGACGCCCCTTATCATGTTCAGTGTACCTTTACGCAGGGAAAAAGAAACGATTGATTTCTTAATATAATGATAGAGCATCCATGTTCCCATTATTCTTACTAATACTGTAGCCCAAGCGGCCCCAGCAACTCCTAATCCTTCCCAATCGCCTACTCCAAAAATCAGAACATAATCAAGACCAAGATGGATTATATTTATCCACCAGCTTACCTTCAATGGTGTTTTCGTATCACCAGAAGCTCGCAGGATGCTTCCGAAGATGAACATGAGAGAAATGAATATGGAGGGTATAGCGACGATTCGGAAATAGACAACTCCATCCACTAAAACTTTTTCATCAGCACCCATTAATAAAAGGAAAGGTTCCGCCAAAAATATACTTACGGCTCCAAAGAATAGACCTATAAACTCTGTTAAGAGAGTCGATTGTTTAGCGATTGATTTCGCCTGATCAATATCTCCGGCTCCTAAACTCCGTGCGATCAGTGATGAAGTCCCGACGCCAACCGCCATAAAGACGGCTATATAAACGGCTATTACCGTATTAGCTACACCTACTGCAGTTACCTCCTCTAGTCCTATCTTTGCTACGAAGAGAGTATCTACGAATCCTACAATCGTTTGTAAGATGTTCTCTAACATGGCTGGAATTGCTAAAGAGAGAATAATAGAGATTTTTCCCCATTTTGTCTGTTCCTTTAATGAACCATCCGATTTCAGTGACATTTATTCACTTCCTTGGTTTTTATGTTTTCAGCAATGCATTAAACCTCCTTTTTCACATGATTGTTCTAAAATTTCCACATATACTAGTTTTCACCTTCTTTCTTTTATCTAAATTTTATTTTATGTTCATTCAAGAAATATAAAAACCAAGTACTCGAGCATGAGAACTTGGCACTTGGAAATCCTTTACACTTTTAATAACTTAGCATCATTATCGTTCAAAATTTTATCTTTCGAGAAATTATATTTCTTCTCAATATAAATTTTATGCCAAATCATAAACGTTAAAATCGTCCACAACTTTCTGCTATAATCTTTCTTTCCTTTTTGATGGTCATCTAAAAGATTCAGCAAATACACTTTATTAAACAAACAATCCGTTTCACTTTCGACAATCAAAGAATATGCCCAATCAGACAGTTCATTTTGAAGCCAATGGCGTATGGGGACCGGAAATCCTAACTTCTTTCTAGTTAGAACAGAGTCTGGTACGATTCCTTCCATTGCTTTTCTTAGTATATATTTTGTCGTTTGATTTGTTATGGTCTTAGACGAAGAAAGCTGTGAAGCAACTTTAAAGACTTCCTTGTCCAAAAATGGGACACGCAACTCTAATGAGTTCGCCATCGTCATCTTATCGGCTTTCACTAGAATATCTCCCCGCAGCCATGTGTGCATATCGATATACTGCATCTTATGAACATCGTCTAGGTGTTGAATGTTACGATATAGCTCTTTTGTAACGTTTTTATAATCCCATTTCGTTTGATAGTTCTTAAGGAGCTCCTTTTTTTCAGCTTCTAAAAATATCTTTGCATTTCCGATATAGCGGTCCTCGATGCTGGTTGTACCTCTCTCAAGAAAGCTTTTTCCACGTGTACCATCAGGTAGCATTTTTGAAAATGAGTTTAGTCCCTCTTTTACTCCTGTTGGAAGTTTTTTGAAATGTCTTAATGAATATGGTTCACGATAGATATTGTATCCACCGAACAGTTCGTCTGCCCCTTCACCGGAAAGGACTACGGTAACGTGCTTTTTGGCTTCTCTTGCGACAAAAAACAGTGGGACTAATGCAGGATCCGCGACGGGCTCGTCCAAATGCCAAATGATTTTAGGCAGTTGTTCAATAAACTCTTCTGGTTTTACAATATAATGAATATTCTCTACCCCAAGATCTGAAGCCGTTTCTTTGGCTAAATCTATTTCACTGTAACCTTCTCGTTCAAATCCTACAGTAAAAGTTTTAATTTTAGGATTAAACTCTTTAGCTAACGCTACAATACTTGAAGAATCTATACCTCCAGACAAGAATGAACCAACAGGAACATCACTTCTCATGTGCACCTTTACAGATTCTCTCATTACATCCCTAATCGTATTGATTTCCTCATCAAAAGGTTTGAAAATAGGAGTAAAGCGAGGTTTAAAGTAATTCTTAATATTCATCTTTTGACCGATTTTTTTTACAAAGTAATGACCTGGCTCTAACTTTTTTATTGAACTGGAAAAAGTGTATGGTTCTGGAACGAATTGATATGTGAGATAATAATGTAGAGCTTCCTCATTAAAGCTCCCTCCATTCGTTGCAAGCAGGATGCTTTTTTTCTCAGATGCACATAATAATTCATCCTCAGATTCATAATAAAAAAATGGCTTAATACCAAAATGATCTCTAGCACCAAACAATTCTTTTTTTTCTTTATCCCATATTAAAAAACTAAACATACCTCGCAACTCATTAAGAGCCTTTTCACGCTTGATACTATATAAAGCCAGGATAACCTCCGTATCAGAATCAGTCTTAAAAGATAGCCCTCTCTTTTCTAAGCCCTCTCTTAATTCAAGATAGTTATAAATCTCACCATTAAAGGTTATCCAATACCGATCATCTTCATATCCTAATGGCTGTTTCCCGCTATCTAAATCAATAATACTCAATCTACGGAATCCTAGACGAATATGTTCATCAAAATAATATCCAACATCATCTGGTCCCCGATGAGAGATAATATTAGTCATGTTCATAAAATCATTAACTTCTGTATTCGTTCCTTGTATCTCGTTATTACTCAAATAACCGATAAAACCACACATTACTAAATCCCCCATTAAATATAATGAAAGTTACCCATTTACTAAATTTGATGTTATTTATTATTTCAAAATATCAATTCTCGAATAATGGAAACTTAATCAATAAATATTAATAACTTAAGTAAATTTGTTATAACAAAAAAATATGCATAAATTATGAAGTAGTACCACATTCTAGTTCAAATCAAAAAAGAACTACCTTTTGATATGATAGTTCCTTCAATAAAATATAGATTAAATTTTTAACAATTGTGCATTGATGGCTACGATAATTGTACTTAATGACATTAATACTGCTCCCACTGCTGGATCTAATAAAATTCCATAGGGATAAAGAATTCCGGCTGCGAGAGGTAAGGCAAAAATATTATAACCAGCGGCCCACCATAAATTTTGTAACATCTTTTTATATGTAGCTCTTGAAAGATCAATTATTGAAACGACATCTTCTGGATTACTTCTTGCTAAAATAATATCAGCTGTCTCCATAGCAACATCTGTCCCAGCCCCTATCGCTATGCCTAAGTCTGCACTAGCAAGGGCTGGGGCATCATTTACACCATCACCGGTCATTGCAACTTTTTGACCGCTCGATTTAATCTTCTTAATTTGATCGGCCTTTTGATGAGGAAGTACTTCTGAAAATATCTCGTCTAATTTCAACTTTTTTCCGACCCAATTCGCAACTTGTTGATTGTCTCCAGTTAACATTATAGTTCGAATATTTTTTTCTTTAAGTTTCTCAATCGCCCTATAGGCAGTATCTTTAACTTGATCAGCTAGCGCAATCATTCCGTATAATTCGTCATTAATCAAAATAAAAGAAACTGTTTTGCCCTCGTTCGATAGTTTTTTATAAGTTGTTGAGTCAAAAGCTATGCTCTCTTCGATTACATACCTCGGACTCATAACTTTCACGGCCTTGCTTTTTATTATTCCTTGTAAGCCTTTTCCTGTTATTGATTTAAATTCTTCTACTTCCAACAGTTTGATATTCCTTTTATTCGCCTCTTCTACAATACCCTTCGCAATAGGATGTTCTGATTGAGATTCTATTGATGCTGCTAGTTGCAATAAATCATTTTCATCTTTATTAGCCTCAGTTATTATATCTGTAACTCCAAATTCCCCTTTTGTTAAAGTTCCTGTTTTATCAAACACAATAGAATCTAAGTTTCGAGCGTCTTCAAAACTTGTACGGTTTCTAATTAGAAGACCATTTTTAGCAGATAAGGTTGTAGACCTTGCAATTACTAATGGAACCGCTAACCCTAAAGCATGCGGACATGAAATAACTAAAACAGTAACCATACGTTCAAGTGCTATGTAGAAATCATAACCTAAGAGCAACCATATTATTAAAGTCGTTAAGCTTGCACACAGAGCTATATAAAACAACCATTTTGCTGCCCGATCAGATAATGCTTGAGTTTTCGATTTTGTTGCTTGGGCATCTTGAACCAGTTTAATGACTTGGGATAAATAGGTTTCTTCACCAATATTCTTTATTAATATCGTTAAAGACCCTTCACCATTAATGGAACCAGCAATTATGTTGTGATCCTTCTCTTTTTCCACAGGTACTGATTCGCCGGTTAACATGGATTCATTAACATTTGAAACGCCTTTAATGACTACACCATCGGCAGGCACCTTTTCTCCAGGTTTAATAAGGATTTTGTCATGTTTCTTTAATTCTGAAACAGATACATCCATTACATCACCGTTTTCTTGTATTAGATGGGCTTCTTGAGGCATTAACTTAATTAGTGCTTCCAGTGAGTTGGATGCCTTCATAATTGATTTCATTTCTATCCAGTGACCTAGAAGCATAATATCCACTAATGTCGCTAATTCCCAAAAAAAGTTTTCCCCTTCATATCCAAAAACGGTAAGAGTGCTGTAGATATAGGCTGATATGATAGCAAGCCCAATCAATGTCATCATACCTGGATTCTTTTGTTTTATTTCATCAATCAATCCTGATATAAATGGCCATCCACCATAAAAAAATACTACTGTTGACAATGTAAACAGGACTAACATCGAACTTGGAAAAGTTATGTTAAAACCAAAAAACATCTGAATCATCGGTGAAAGAATTAAAATGGGTATAGTTAATAATAATGAAATATAGAACCTTTTCTTAAAATCATCAATCATATGGTCATGGTGTCCGTTATGATCCTCTTGATTAGTATGATTTCCTAACGAATGATTATGTTGTTGCTTATTTTCTTCAGTATGATGTTCATTCATGTGATGGTGATTCATTTTTTACATCCCTTCATTTATAAATTTAAACCCAATGCAATAAACACATTGGGCTTAAAACTATAATTTAGCTTTTACAATTACTATTTTTCCGATTTTTATATTAATTATTATCTTTATTGTCATTTTTGTTCTACACATCATGAATCATATCATCCATCACATTCACTACATTTTCAGATTGTTGTTCTAATTATTTTCCCATTTGTATCCTAAACCCCATACTGTTTTAAAATAGTTGTCAATTGGAAATCCTGCTTTTCTGAACTTTTCTCTAATATTTCTAACATGAGAGTCTATAGTTCTACCTTCAGTTTCAGATTCCATACCCCATATAATCTCTATCAACTGCTCCCTATTAAAGACACGCCGAGGAAATTTGATTAATAAGTAAATCATTTCGAACTCCTTTGGAGTAAGAATTATCGATTGATTATTATAAGAAATATAGTGCCTTTTCTTTTCAATAATCAATCCTTCAATTCCATAATCCTCTTCATTTTCTTGCTGCGACCTTCTTAAGACTGCTTCAATCCTAGCTAATAATACCTCTTCATCAAATGGTTTCGTAATATAATCATCCGCTCCAAGTCTTAACCCCTTTACAATGTCCATCTTTTCGTTCCTTGCAGTCAACATGATAATAGGTACTTGCAGCCATTCTCGAATCAGCTTAATTGTTTCCCAGCCATCTATATCTGGCATCATAACATCTAATAGAACTAAATGAATTTTCTCTTTTTTTATAATTTCAATCGCTTGATTTCCTGAATAAGATTTTACTATTTCAAAATTATATGGTTTTAAATATAATGAGATCAAATCTACCATTCTTTGTTCATCGTCTACTATTAATATTTTTTTCATTTTTAACTCCTTTTTAAAAATACTGAGATGGTTGTTCCTTTCCCGATTTGACTCGTGGCAGTAATCTTTCCATCATGCTGTTCTATAATCTCTTTCACAATAGCTAATCCTAAACCGGAACCTCCTTTTTCTCTAGACCGGGACTTTTCGACTCTGTATAAACGATCCCAAATCAATGGCAATTCATTTTCCGGAATCCCTTCACCCTCATCTTTAATCTGAATTTCGATAAACTCCTTGTGTCCTGTGACACTGATATTGACCGTCGTATTTTCTGATGAGTATTTCATTGCATTATCCAAGAGGTTGATTAGAACCTGATATATCCTTTTCTCATCAATCTCTAAAATATAATCCCCGTCCGAGAAATAAACCAATTCGATCTTTTTTGAAGAAAAAACTGGTTTTATATTATTAAGAACTTTTTGAACCAGTTGGGAGACCGACACTTTTTCCTTATGAATCACAAACCTAGTTTGGTCCATCTTTGCAAGTTCGAACAAATCCTCAATAAGTTTGGTCAGATTATTTGATTCTTCATTTATGATGGTTAAATATTTTGCCTTCTCTTCTACTTGGATATTTGGACGCTGCAGGATTTTAGTATAACCAGTGATGTAGGTAAGGGGTGTACGTAGTTCATGTGATATATTAGCTAAGAATTCAATTCGATCTCTTTGTAATCGATTCAAGTCCTCCGATAAAGTAGTAATCTGCAGGGCAAGTTCACCGAGTTCATCTTTTCTGTTTATATCTAAGGTGACTTTGTGATAACCATCACTTAATTTTTTTGTTGCTTCTTTCATTTTAAGTAAGGGTTTAGTAATCGTTTTAGATAAAAAGCTTACTGCAATAATCAGTATTATTAGTGAAATGATACTGATTTTAACAAACTCATCTATAAGATGGTTATTCATCTGTTGAATAAATTTTGTATCTAAAAACATATATACGAATGCCACGTGCTTGCCATCAATTACAATAGGTGAAACCGATGCAAAATAAGCTTTCTTCTTCCAGTCATTCTGTACTAAAAACCCATGATGGCTTGGTGTGATATTTTTATTCAGTATCTCTTTCATCTTAGTGTCGATATCACTTGACCTAACTAAAATGTTATCATCCGAATCCATTACTACAACTTTTGTTTTCGCTTTGGACTCCATTAGACCAACATGATGGAGTGTAACATCATCAAACTTTCTTTCTAAAACATCTCTATGATTATTTCCACGCGCGACAAGATCTCGTGTTTCCTCTTGAATACGACTTGTCAAAATGCCTTGATATAAGATTAAAAAAAGTAAAAACTCTATGATTAACATGATAACCAATAGAATTAACCCAAGTTTTATTGAAATCTTCATAGTCCCTCCTATTAGAGCCAGTAGACAAAGATATCTAGAATACCTAGAACAGTAAACAAACATCCAAAAGTCACCTGGATTACATTGCCTATTTTCTTGCTTTTCTTCAAAAGTACTCCATATAAATTAAAGTATAAGATTAAAAAGATTAATAGCAGAAATGGAAAGACTGTTCCTAAAGCGAAAATCCCCGGCAGTATGATTCCATAGGAAGTAGAAAGTACTAATGGCATTAAAAGTCCAAAAAAGAGTAGAAACATTGTTGGACAAAAACCGAGTGTCAGTACAACTCCTAATAAAAATGAATTAATAATGCCTCTTTTTGAAAAAAAGGAGTGGAAATTGAATATAATACTCAAGTTCAATTTTATGATACCAATCAGGTAAAATCCGATGATTATGAGTAACGGGCCAATCAATTTTCTGACAATAGGGAATATTGTAGTTAAGCTATTTTCTAAAGTACGACCAAATATCCATATCAGTAGTCCTAACATAATATAAACAAAAATTTTTCCGAATATGTAAGCGGAGATCTCTGGCCAAATTTTTGAATCCCTTAGAGACTTATTGCCATAATACATCATGGTACTTATATTTCCAGTTAATTGACAAGGAGCTACTGCCCCCAAAATCCCTAAAAAGAAAGCACTCAAAAGTGGTATGCCTTGGTTATTATAAAAGAGAGTAGTTAAGGGTTCATTTAAAAAACTACTTAACAAATTAAAAATATCATACATAATTCTCCCCCTCTCCCTATTAACATTACCTTAAAATTATCAAGAATTTATGCATTAAATTCAGAGCTCAATATCATCCATCTACCTAATCATACTCCCTATTTATTAATAGAAGATAAGCAATACTAAAGTTAGGCATAATTTTCTAAGTTAAGAGCTTTCGTTTAATGTGAAAAGAAGCTTCCATTGTTCACCTCTAAATAGAGGTAAAAAAAGAGTACCTACTATCGTAGATACTCCTCCCACTATTAAAATCTTACTCAGGTGATAACTCGCTTTCAGTTAACCATTGATGGTTTGTTACTTTGTCCCCACCGGTCGTAGGGGTAAAATCGACCATATAAATTGTGGTTTTCACTACAGAGTCTATAGTAGCTTCAGCATCTTTCATGCCCTCCATGTGGTCTGCATTAAGCACGACTTTTGCACCTGGTTTTAAAGGTTTCTCATTTGCATCCTGAAGCTCTTCTTGAATAACCCATTTATGATCTGTTACTTTTTCCCCACCTGTAGTTGGCGTGTATGTTACTTTATAAACATATGTATCATAAGCACCTACAATTGTTGCCTCTGCCCCTTTCATCCCTTCCATATGATTTGCATTTATAATCGCTTTACTTCCTACTTCATATTTAGGATTTTTTGCTTCTTTTAAACCTTTTGGTACTTCTCCCGATCCGGAATGGTCCATATTCCCATGGTCCTTTCCTTCTTCCATTTTCTCATCATTTTGATTTGTATCTTGGTCATTATTACCACACGCAGCGAGAGTAAGTGTGAAAACCAGTAGTAAACTTCCAAGAAAGTAATTTTTAAATTTCATTAAAAACTCTCCTTCCTTTTTTATTTAAACACTATATTACCCTTTAAATTGCAACAGTATGCATGACGATTTTTTCATTCAAACTTCATTCACACTTTTAAGTATAAGGTATCTATTTTGATAAGAAGTGTACTAATAAAATAAGAACTTTTTGTGTATTCTCTTTGCAACAAACATTAAATATTAAGTTTTTAATAGATTGTGAGATTAGAGTATCCTTTGAGGAGTATTTAAAGAAATAATCAAAGAAACAAAGCGAAGAGATAATTTAGTCTCGCATGCTGGTTTTGGTTATCTTTTAATAACTATGATCTAAACCAAGTTCATTTCAGGACTTTCCGCTAAATAATGCAGCTGAAGATGATTCCGATATATGGACTTATCTTTTATATATAAAGATAATTATTGATTAAATGAGTATAAGTCAATTAAGTCATAATTACGGTTCATCTTCAAAAAAACTCCTTATTTTTCTCTTATAATCTAATCAAAGTGGTTTTAATAGAAAATTAGAGGAGTGTTTAACTTGATTGAATCTTCAATGCAACCCATAGATCGGGTGGCTCTTGATTTTGGAGTAATTCAGATTTATTGGTATGGGTTAATCATAGCTTCAGGAGCATTTTTAGGATTTCTCCTTGCAAATAGAGAAAGCAAGAAACGTGGCCTCCCAAAAGACACGTTTGTTGATTTGGTCATGATAGCCGTACCAGTCTCAATACTTACAGCCCGATTATACTACGTTATTTTTGAATGGCAGAAGTATAAAGATAGTATTGCCGATGTATTTGCTATCTGGAATGGGGGAATCGCAATCCATGGAGCACTCATAGGTGCCTTTTTAACAGCATACATTTTTACAAAAAGAAGAGAACTATCCTTTTGGACTATTGCAGACATCGCAGCTCCAAGTATCATCTTAGGACAAGCGATTGGACGATGGGGGAACTTTATTAACCAAGAAGCCCATGGAGGACCGGTATCAAGGTCGTTCCTGGAAAATCTATGGCTTCCGGATTTTATCATTAATCAGATGTATATTGACGGTGTTTATTACCAGCCCACTTTTCTTTATGAGTCGGTATGGAACATGATTGGTTTTTTTGTCTTAATAACCCTTAAAAAGTTCAATCTTAAGAATGGCGAAGTGTTTCTAAGCTATATAATCTGGTATTCCATAGGAAGGTTTGCCATTGAAGGGATGAGGACTGACAGCCTTATGTTAACTTCCTCATTAAAGATGGCACAGATCATATCGATCGTTTTGATCGTTCTTTCCTTCTTCTTAATTGTTTATAGAAGAACGAAGAAAAATTCTCCAGTATCTTAAAAATTAGCAGGCCTCAAATATATGGCCTGCTTTTTTATATTCACGAATCCCCAGTAATAATCGGATTCCCAATGGTGATAATTGTACGTTTCCTTTCTGTATGATAATAACTTGAGATTTGAAAATTAATCTTGTTCTTATTTATTTTAATGGTCCGGTTAAGTTTTGGAGAGAACCCGTTGGAACTGATGAAGTACTTGTCTATGTACTTATCGGTTATTTTTCCTTTCAGTCTCTTTGTCATCTTATTAATGAGACTGATTTGTTCATCCTGGACTAATTTTCGCTCGATGGCTCCTTGAACTGTAGTATTGATGTTAGGATTTAACTTTAACGTGATTAACTTGTTGCGTAAGTTATCGTAAAGTTTTTTCATGTTCTTTGTTCCTAAGTCCTGACTCGTAATATTAACCAATAAATAGGTTTTGTACAAATTCGGACTTGTTTGAACTTTCTGTCCCAGCCATTTTATTGACAGTGTTGTCTTTTTACTTTTTTTATGAGTTCCTATAAATTCTATGATTCCATGATCATCGTGATCTGTGTAAACTTTTAATTGGACTGAGAATATCTGGTTTAGTTTATTTACCATTCTTTGAAAATCATTCAACGTTTGCTTTTCAGAAATGGTTGTTCCATATGTGAGAAATAATTTTTCTTGTTGTATAGATTCATTGTCCATTAAATTTTTTACGACTATTGAGTCCGTTGGCTGTTTATCACTAAAACCAATCGGACTATCTATAAGTATGAGAAAGATTGTAAGTATAATAACAAATGCCTTTTTCATTAATGTATCCCTCCCTACTAAACTAGCATCCCCATTTATGCTAGTTTTATACCGTCCATACTTATTTAGAGCATTAGAATTTCCCCATAAATAAATCCGTTTCCCAAATGGAAAACGGATTGTGTGTATATTTTATTTCAAATAAACCTCTACTCTTTTTGCAAAGGTAAGATTAAAAATTCGACCCTTCTGTTCTTAGCTCTCCCTTCAGAGGTTGAGTTAGATTCCAAAGGTTTATGTTCCCCATAAGCTTTTATACTAAAACGAGCAGGATCTAGATCTTTGTTAGAGAGCACAACATCTAGAACATGAAGAGACCGCTGCATGCTTAATTCCCAATTGGAACGAAAATCGTTATTATGTATCGGTACATTATCGGTATGACCGCCGATGATTATATCTCTTGCCGGGTGGGTTATTAATAAAGGGGTTAATTGGTAGATTATTTTTTTTGCCTCCATTTTGAGTTGACCTCTCCCAGAATCAAAAAGGATATCATTAACAATAACAATATAAAGGCCATCATCACTTAACTTCGTTTGAACAATCTTCTGAAATCCGTTTTCGTTTATATAATTCTCTATTTTTATATGTAATTTTTCAAGTTCATTTTTCTCGTATTCTATTATCGATTTTTGCTCTTCGGTTAGCATACTTGTAGTCTGGTAACTTTTAGTCTCATTTAGTACCCCTTTATTACCAAAACTTGTACTTAAGGATATCATCATGGCATTAAATTTTTTTGCATCAATACTACTAGAGGCAAAAAGTACAATAAATAATGCCAATAACAAAGTTAACATGTCCGCATACGGTATGAGCCAAGACTCATCTACTTTTTCTTCATTCTCTTGTTTTCTTTGTCTCATAACCCTCCCCCTCTTTAAGTACATTTTACATATTAGATATGGATTTTTTTTGCATAAAAAAAAGCCGTGAAAACGACTTATGACTTATTTTGAATTGGTGTTTTTGAACAATAAGTATCCCAAATAGATAGCAGTTAAAACCAACAGGATCTTTCCTATCCAGGTAAATTGCGTGATTTGATAGACGGAGAATGCTTCGAGTAATAGGGCTGGGACTTTCCCAACAATGGTAGCTGCAGAAAATACTAGAAAAGAAGAGTTAGTAAATGCTGCAGCTAATGTTACAATACCTGACGGAATAAAGGGCATCAATCGTAAAGAAAAGATTAAATAAAAGGCGTCTAACCCTTTCGCTTTTCTTAATGTATTTACCCATGAATACATGGAAATTTTGGTGAGCTTAAATTTATTTAATCCCTTTTTATATAACCAAAAAGAAATCAGGGCACCAAGTATCTCGCCTAAAAACGAGATAAACGTTCCTCCCCAAAAACCAAAGAAGATGATGTTCGCTCCGGTTAAAAACACGCTAGGAACGATCCCTAAAACAGCAATAATAATATTTAATGAAAGACTGATAGCTACTGTCAGTATTGGATTACTGCTATATAAGTCGAGAATAAAACCTTGGATATCCATATATTTTCACCCGAATTAAAATTCTTACTATCTGCTAAGAAGCGGCATAGGATTAATAGCGTTTGTCTTGCCTGAGTTCCAAGGACCTTTGTGAAGCTCAAAATGTAGATGCTGACCAAATGAATTACCAGTATTTCCTTGATACCCGACCAATTGACCTCTGCTTACTGTTTGACCATCCTGTACACTTCTACTATTCATATGAGCATATACGGTTGTATATAACTGCCCATTTATATAATGCGATATAAAAACAACATTACCGTAACTGCTTGAATAATACGACCGAAGAACTGTACCAGATTCAGCAGCTACAATAGGTACTGTACCGGCTTTTGCAATATCAATGCCTGCGTGCTCTTTCCCCCATCTTGGACCCATCGTAGATGTTAGAGTCCCTTCTGTAGGAAAAAGAAACATGCCTGTCTTGCCCTCTCTTTCATCTGATGTTTCTGCTTGAACTGGTGATGATGATGCACTTTGAACTCTTTTGCTTTTCTCCATTTCTTTTTTCTTACGTTCTAATTCTGCTTTTCTAGCGCGTTCCATTTCAGCTTTAATTGCTGATTCTTGGTTTGCTAAAAGTTTATTCTTTTCATCAAGCTCTATTAGATAATTATTAATTTTCCCCTCCTCAATTTTCAATTCCGCTAGGATTCTATTTTTTTCATCTCGCTGGGCACTTAATTGCTCTTCTAACGTTTTCATTTCAGTTAGCGTTACTTCGAGTTGTGAAAGTTTTGAATCAACTTTTTGTTTTTCCAACTTAAGGTTCCTTTGATCAAGTTTATGTTCTTCAATAATTTCACGATCTTGTTCTGCAATTAAATTTAAAGCTATTATCCGATCTAGAAAATCACCGAAATCCTTAGAACCTAACAGTACATCAAGATATTGGATGACTCCACCATCCTCATACATTGCACTTACTCTATTTTTTAAAAGCTTGTCTCTAGTCTCGATACGTTTTTCAATGATAGCTATTGATTTTTTCAGACTATCAATAGAAAGAATAATATCTTCTTTTTCAGTGCTTTTTTCCTTAATATTTTGTTCTAGTTCATATATTTTGTTGTCTATCTCTTGAATTCCATCTTGGACCTTATTTTGTTCATTTTTGACTGAATTCAGCTCTGATTTTTTTTTCTTTTCTTTTTCACCATTCTGTTCTCTCTTCTTTTTTATTTCTTCCAGTGATTCTCCATGTACAGTACTTACATTACTTGAAATACTGACAAAAGTTATATTTACAGCTAGAACTGCAGCTAACGAAACAAATTTCCTTTTCAAATTATATTCTCCTTACCCTCAGATGCAATATTTCGATTTACTTTGACAAGAAATACTATAAAAAAGAAAATTGCAGGAAATATGCATTTTAAGCTTTGTTTACATTTCAGTTCTATTACAAAATCTATAATCAAATAAGATTTCTTCTATAAATTAATGAAACAAGTATATTTATAGGATTATTATCCAAGAGGCTTTGTTTATCCATTTCATAAGAAAAAGCCCAGGGAGCACCTGAACTTTTTATTATAAACCATTATTATTTTCCAAAAATCGTAAGAGATCTCCATAAATGATTTTATCAGATAGATTAGTTCTTGTTTTGCAGTATCTGAATAATTTCAAGCGCTTAATGAACTCACAACAGTTATTCCTTGTCCATATTTCCGTGGTCCATCCCATCCATATTTTCTTTATCCATCTTCTCTTCATTTTCTTTATCATTAGAACATGCAGATATAATTCCGACACTGCTCATTAATAGAACAACAATTGATAAAGACTTAAGCCATTTTTTCATACATTCGCCTCCCTAATAACGAGTTAGACCTTTTTAAATATGATTGAAAAAGGTTAGTGGTTATTTCGATAATTAACCCTTTCTAAAAAAACTTACAACAAATATATGAAGAATTTATGCATAGTCAACTACTTGAACAAGAATTTCTTTAACAAACTTTTCTCCCAAAAATCTCCATATATGTTTTTATAATTAAAAGAAGTTGCAATATCATAAGTAACGGAGGAATGTAAAAATGAAGAAAACTATTTTTGTCACTATTCTCCTTGCTGGAATGATCGCTTGGACATTGTTTAACAATGGTATTCTTAACGCCAAGGAGGAAGTTCAAAACAATAATAATACAAGTGAAGTAAAAAAAAGAATGGAACGTAACAAAGGTGAAGAAGAGCTTAAAACCCGAATTTCAAAAGGAAATATCGCTCCTGAATTTGAATTGATGTCTTTAAATGGCTCGAAAACAAAATTGTCAGATTTCCGCGGGAAGAAGGTTCTCCTAAATTTTTAGGCGACTCGGTGTCCCCTGTCGAGAGGAAATCCCTGAAATGGAACGATTTCACAAAGACAGTAAAAATAAGGAAATTGTTATCATTGGAATTAATCTTATAACAAGTGAAAGTAGTGTATCTAATGTACAAAACTATATTAATAATGAAGGGATAACATTTAACATACTGTTAGACCAAGAAGGACAAGTAGGAAGTATCTATCGACCTATCAGTATACCAACCACTTACTTTATTGACTCTAATGGTGTGATTACGAATACGTTTATAGGACCCCTGTCATACAAAATGATGCAAGATTTTATGAATGACATGGATTAAAGCCTTCATAAACCGTAGATTTTAAAACGTTCATAGAATCCTTAAAATGTACAGAAATACTAGGTGCAAAGAATAGTGGATTTTAAATTAAATTCTTAAATAGATCGTTTGCCTTTTCTATATATGCATATATAATAGGTGAGCAAAATAGATCCAATGCTTAGCCAAAAAGTAAAATAACCTATTTGAGGCGTATATTGATTAAGTAAACTGTATCTTGGCATCATAAAAAACACATAATCGATTACATCGTTGTGCAACGTCCAAATTGCTACAATTGTTAAATGAAGTGGTTTAATCTTATAGAATGGGGCATACAACAATCCTTGTATTGCCATACCCAGATGAGAAAGGATTAACATCATACCAACAATATTAAGAGATTCATTAACAATAAACACAAGTATGTTCATAAAAACAGCCCAAATTCCGTACTTAAACAAAGTAACGATTGCTAGTCCTTCAAAGATTGGCAGATTTTTATTTACTAGAAATGCAAATAATACGATAACAAAGAATAAACTAGCAGTGGGACTGTCAGGTACAAAAAGTAAAAACTTGGATGGTGTTTCAGTTAACTGGACCCCGTACCAAATATAACCATAAATTGTACCTAAAATATTAATTGTTAGCAATAAACTAAGAAACGTTTTACTTTTTAAAATATAAAACACTTGATTCAAAATAGTCCCTCACTTCATATAGAGTCATGTTGATGTACCGGTAAACCTCTTAGTCTATAATAAGCTACAAATGTGAAGAAGCTATGCACTCTAAAATCATCTGAAATAAAACACTTTTTTGTAAGAGTGATTTTGATGCTCATACTCGCTATCAGCGTAAGCTATTACTTTGATTAGATTTTTTCCATATCAAACAAAGTTAAAGAGGGCTGTAACTCCTCGGTTTCAGCCCTCTTTAACTTTGTTTATATAATTTATATGTTGATTAACATTTCAGTTTTCCAATAAAACTCACTAAAAACTTCCCCAAAAGCTTCAGGAGTTTTATCAATACACCCCCATTAATATTGATTTCGCATTGTTTGTCAAATCTAAATTATTAATCCCATTACCTTCCTTTTTTCTTTTAATACCTATCCACTCTATTTAAAATTTAGAGGTTTAAATATTTCTCTTACCCTGGATGATCCTCCCCGCCCACAAAAACAGATGTTTTATTCAATAAGTAATTATTCACCAGTAGCTCGTAAACTAAAATTGGAAATAATGTCGAATATCCTCAAATTCTGCACAAATTTGTAATTATTAATTAACCTAACCATAATACCTTTGATATAAAAGATTGCTAGAATAATGAGAGCAAAAGAGACAACAGGAGGAATTAAGAAGTGAAAAGATTAGTTATAGGAGCAACAATTGCAGGATTCTTAACATTAAACCCATCAATCGGTAAAGCAGCTTTAGGTGATCAGACACTTAAACCAGGAATGACACATTCTGAGGTCAAGGATTTGCAAACTCATCTAAAGAGTAAAGGTTATTTTACATATTCAGGACAAACTACCAATTATTTTGGTTCATATACTAAAAGTGCAGTCATCAGTTTTCAAAAAGCTAAGGGACTGAAAGCGGATGGTATTGTGGGGTCCGATACATTTAAAGCATTAGGTATTAAATCGCCGGTATATGCCCCAACTTATAGTAAAGCAAAGTTGGTTAATACAGCTAAGAAATATATGGGAGTTCCTTATGTATGGGGAGGTACCTCCTCAAAGGGTTTTGACTGTAGCGGATATCTGAATTATGTATATCAGGAAGCTACCGGAATTAACCTTCCACGCACCGTATCGGAAATTTTCTTAAAAGGGACAAAAGTGAACACGCCACAGGTAGGGGATATGGTATTTTTTGAAACTTATAAACCAGGCGCATCTCATGCGGGAATTTATATTGGAAATAATGAATTCATCCATAGTTCTTCATCAAAGGGTGTGAGTATAAGTTCCATGAAAAACTCATATTGGTCAACAAGGTATCTTGGAGCCAAAAAATATTAACAAATTCAAAATTAATTAAAAATGGCGCAGACTCAAAGTGTAAAAACTTTTGAGTCTGCCTCTTTTTTCTATATTATTCATAACAAATTGTCTCTAAATGTTCTTGACCTCAAACTGCCACAGATAGCTACGGTCATCGTATTAAATGACAGAAGCACCCACCTATCGTTTGAACTAATATTTCTACCAATCAATCATATTAATTATCTTTCTTACTCCACTGTAATATATTTACATGCAATAAATATATTCTAGACTCTAAATCCTCTATTATTATAAGAATACTTTTCGGTTTCTAGTATATAATCTACTAACTAGACGCTGAGGTGAATGTTATGAAAAAATTACATCGATGGTTAGTTTTTATCTTTTTTTCTTCTATTATTAGTTTTTTTTTATTCCCATGGGTATTTACAATAGGAGTATTCATAGCTGGAATTACATTGTTCTGCTTTCACATTGTTCAATGTTCACTAGAGGAAAGTGAAAACTCTTATGAAAAAAAATAGATATCTACAAGCCACTGTTTTGTTGGTAAGCCTAACTTTTCTATTTGTAATTATGTTTTCAACGGTAAAAAGTAAATGGTTTGATTCTACGCTTCTTACTAATGGCTTAGAGACTTTAGTAGTGAAGCACTCGTATATGCGATAGGTTCACAAAACGGTTACTTTACAAAAGCTTTACCAGCAGAAAGTGAACCTCCTAAGTTATCCTCTATCTTCGTTCAACTCGCTACCAATATTCGGCCTGGGGATATACGTAGTTTATTTGGAAATGAGTTACCTGGCTTAGCAATATATGATTCAGAAATCTATTTAGCGAGTAAAGGAACCAATTTTTCAACATTACCTATTGAATCAACACCTCCTATCGAAGAAATCATGAAAATGACTGAGCCGACAGATGAAAATAAACAAATTTTAAAAGAGAATGAAGAAAAACATAAAGCGCCAAACACTAATGGCAAACCCGTGGTTCATATTTATCACTCGCATAGTTATGAAGCGTTTAAGTCTTTGTCAAAAGATGGAACATATAATAGTTCCAACCCTGAAACTAACATCATAGCAATTGGTGACCTTTTAAAAAGAGATCTTGAAGAACGAGGAATTGGTGTATCCCATGATACGTCTAACATTGGTGAAAAACTTAAATCTAAGAACTGGGGTACTGGAAAAGCATATATTGCAGCGAGAGAAAATGTTATTGACGCAATTTCTAATAATAAAAGCATTCAATACTTGATTGATATGCATAGAGATTCACAACCTAAAAAAGTAACAACAATCGAAATTAACGGTAAGCAATATGGCCGGTTGTTCTTAGTGGTTGGAAAGGAACATCCAGGTTACGAAAAAAACCTTGTTCTAGCTGAATCAATGCACAATAAGATTAACGAAAAATACCCTGATCTTTGTCGTGGAGTAATTATTAAAGATAAAAATGAAGGAAACGGTGTATACAATCAAGACCTTTCAAACAAATCATTGTTGATTGAAATGGGTGGAATTGATAACAATCTTCAGGAACTCATTAATACTTCGGAGGCATTTGCTGAGGTATTCAGTGAAATGTATTGGGAGAATGAAAAAGTAAATACTGTTAATTAAATTTATGAGGCATTTTACGAATTACTCCTGTTTTAGATAAAGGCCAACAAGATTGTAGAGGAGGTGTATATTGGGGCTTTAAACATTCACTCAAAAAAATTACTGTTTCTAAAAGGTCACATTCCCCCTAGCTTTCTCTAACATATCTATGTCCAGATAAGCTAGCTCAATTATTGATCTCCACTAGATTTATATTTTAATAGTGACAAAAAGCCAGCAAAATTGTTAAATGAGAGAGGGAACTTATCTCCTCTTTAATAATGGAACTGAACCATTACTGCAGGAGGGATACTAATCTCCCTCCCATAATTCATCCACCTTTACCTATTCTTGATTCTTTTCATTTACATAAACAGATGCGAACAACATATTTTTCAAGCCAAAAATATGAGGTATACTAAGTGGAATTGTTATGTAATAGGGGACCGTGAATAGAAGGTAGAAAAACAGGCAGCTAGTATCCCTTAGAAAATGATTTTTGGTATACAGCTTACTGCTAAAACGGCCCTATTTAAAACCGATAATAAAATGAATTTTGTTTTTTAGAGATTGGTTGAATTATTACTATCATTTTTATCATTATCAACTGTAACCGTGTAACTTGGTCCATTGAAGATCATTTTATTATTTCCAACATTCAAACTTCCAGAGCCTCCGTGGAATTTAGAACTATGGTTTGGTGAAATTGAGAATGCATCTCCAAACGAAGCTACTGAATTAGGTGCTATACGATTAATACTAATTCCTTTTGTAATGAGTGAAGACATATTTTTTCCCCTTTCTTACTGATGAATAACAGTATTGTTTAAAAACATGAACATCCATCTAAGTACCTAAAATAATATTTATTATTTTTACTAATGAGCCTATCAAAATTTTTTAAGCTTTATTCATTTTTTCTCTTAAAAAATTCTTTCGGCTTATTGATTTTCTATATAATCTCTCTTGATTGATTTCAAAAAAATAAAGGGAGTTTTGATATCTTCTCAACCCTTTTACATTGTAACCCATAATTAAAATTAAACATAAAGTAAAACTAAAACAAAAAGTAAAGAACTACACGCGCCAAAACAGACAGAAACCACTGCGTCAACCTTCAGTAATGAAATAAAAACAACTGTCATCGATGACCAATTAAACGATTAATTGATTTTATTTAATGATCTCTGATGGCGTCACGAATCTGTAATCTAAAGAAATGTTCAAAAGAACAATGCTCGAACAGAACCATGCGGTATGGTTTCTATATATGATGACATCAAGTATAGGGGGACATATATGGAATACAAAGAATATGGCCAACTGTTAAAGGAAATCGGAAAATATATAACTGATGATTGCGAAGAGATTACATTAACAAGTGATATTCATACAATCGAACGATTTTTATTCTTAATTTTAAAAAAGTTCAACAAAATCATCTCCTTGCTTCAAAGTATAACTCCCCCTGAAATCGTAAAACGAGAAAACGAAGAGCTCTTGCTGTTATTTGAACATCTAGCCGATGTTACGAAAAAGGGATTTAGTCAAAAGAGGCGAGAGGAGGTATCAATAGAGACGGGACGGATAACCGAGGAAATCCAACTCGTGTGTCTCTCAATCATGACCAAGGTGCTTGAGTTATGCGACACCCCCAAAAATGAGATATAAGAGTAACATATTTATCTGCTCAGGTGTCAGCAATTTCTTTCCCTCTCGTACAACACTTTCTTGTTGGCAACCTTCTACATGCTCTTACATACCTAGATTCCCACATAATCACCGCTATTATTGTGCAACATCTACGGTATTGAAAATTCATTTATACGTATATAAATGGATTAGCGTAAGAAATGTGATAATGATTTAGAGGTACCATGAAAAAGGCTGATGTTCATTTGAGATTAAACTCTTGCATAAGATAATTAATAGCCTATTCAGATTGATAAATTCATGATTTTCTTATGACTGGGGGTATTTCAATGTCTATAAGGCATTATGTTTTATTTGCAACGGACGGATTTGTTTATCTGCCTATTGATAAAACTCTGTGTCCCTCTCCAAAATCAAGAAAAAAGGTTTATATTCTTGGATTTATTGGAGGTCTTTTTAAAGTAAATGACAAAATTATTAATCCTAAACTTGATTGGTCCAATCGTAAAAATTGGAAAAATATCCTTGATATGAAGGGTAATGCAACAATTCCTTCTCCTCTAATTTTTGGAGAAGTTGGTGATCGCATCTACATTACACTCATAAATTTAGGAATGAAAGAACGTCCTAATTTAATGGACTATCATACTATTCATATGCACGGGGCTCACGTCCCTACTCAGTTGGATGGGTTTCCTGAAACATCTTTTGGTGTGCCTGTCTGGACTAATTATAAAAATCCTCCACCAAATATGACTTATTTTTTTCAACCAGAAATTCCAGGAACATTAATGTATCACTGCCATGTAGAGGCATCTGAACACATTCAGATGGGTATGTATGGAGGCTTAATCGTTTATCCATCAAAAGAAAGCTTATTTAAAGCAGGTATTAAACAAAATAGTAATGGAGTATGGTTTTTTAAAGGGATACCACAACCTCAAATTCCCAAGTCAGCTTCAAATAGAAATTTTGCTTATAACAACATTCATACATACTTTGATAAAGAGTATGTTATGTTATTATCTGATGTAGATTCGGTATGGCACGATAATGTAAATAAGGGTATATTCTTTGATGCTGCCAATTACAAACCGGACTTTTGGCTAATTAATGGACGTTCATTCCCCGATACTTTACTACCTCATCCTTTATCTCTATTATATAATGAATCAGAATCTGATTTTGTACAAATCAATTATGAATCATTTGTCCGCGTGGAAACTGATCAAAAATTTTTGCTCAGGATGATTAATATGGGATACCAGGTTGTACCCTGGCATATTCACGGATGGCATTTCACAATTATAGGAAAGGATAGCCATCTTGATCCATTTATAAAGCTTTCATCACTCTTCCAACTCGATGAATCATTCCATAATGAAATCAAAAATAAAGGTTTCACTGTAAGCATAGGTTCGGGAGAAACTTATGATTTACTACTAAATGCAGATGATAAACGATTTGAATATTTAAATTATATTACTAGAGGGCAAGATGGCTTTCCCTCATTTTGTTCTCAATTAAAAAAATTGTATAAAGCCGATTCTAAGTCAGTTTTTAATATTCCTACAGAACCTGTTAAATGCAAGTCACCAGAGTTAATTAATTATCTTCAAATTTGTCAGCAACCAATTATTGATTTAAATGATAAATTTTTTCCGCAATTTTATCCTATGCATAACCATGATGATTATAAAATCACAAATAAAGGGATTTATCCTGGCGGTCAGTTAACATATATACAAACTGATACACCTGACTATTATGTCGATGATGACATAAATTAAGACAATAAAGGTTATTTTTGTTAAAAATAATTCGATGGACTTAGAATAGTTTTTGCACGTTACATTATTACCCGATATTTGTATTACAGGATTTAGTTATTGGAAATGGAGAATTATGCTGATTAGTTCTGATATTATTCTTGAAGAAATAGTCCCGTAAGTATACCTGAAGTTTCTTTATGGTTGGTATTACGAACTAAAAATCCAAATGAAACCCCGTATCGAAACGCAGCATCAATACCTCCACGCTGCCGTTTCCAAATTCTTTCCGGTTCTTCTTGTGCCACCCGGGATAGTATTTGTAAAATTAAATCAGCAATAAAAAACTCCAAGACTATCTTTATATTTAGTCGTATCTAACATGGGTATATCGAGAACCACTATTTCGGCTTATATGTTTATTGTGATGTCATTCCTTCCATTCATTTGAGATTTCACTTTATTCCTTCCGAAACGATTCAAATAATAAATGTACATAACTCTCAGTATTCGTTTTTGAAGGTGATATTGTTCACGAGGAAAATCCCAACCACTTTGTTTATCGATAAATATATCACGTTCGTTAATGTCAATAGCTTAAAGAAAGCAATTTCAAATTTTCATTTTGGTCTTTACTACTCACTCAAATATATCCAAACATTCAAATTTTAACAGAACCACCGTCCTGTTACATTTTTCCTTAATTAAATGAAAGTCCATATTTTATTAACGTAGTTTTATGAATACTTTAATTTACTAAAACACTACAGTTCTACAGTTCATAAATGTGTGTATATTTGAATCGTATTATTCCGTTTCCACTCTACAAATTTCTTTAAAATATAATGGAACATGTTTAATCAAAATAGATTAGGGAAAATTATTTTTGATAAAGTAAAAAAAGAAAGGAAGTAAATAAAAAATGCAACAGACACAAGACTTGCACAAAACTAATGAAGAAGTTTTAGAAACAGGGAAATATATCTGTGCAGAAGGCGAAACAAAAGAATTGCAAAAAGGAGATCATTTTCCTCCTTGCCCTAAAACAAATGAATCGACTTCTTGGAGACATGCCGATCACACCCATAAAACTGGTGATGAGGTCACAGAATCCGGACATTACATTGATAAGGACGGAGAACATGTTGATTTAACGCATGGAGACACTTTTCCTAGTTGTCCTAACACAGGAGAACCTACTTCGTGGAAACATACTGGTAACAACCACTAAATTAAATTAGTTATAAGAAAATTTTTTAGTAACTCTTAAAATAAAAGAAAATAAAAAGAGGAGCCGTTACACTAAAACGGCTCCTCTTTTTGCATGTGAAAATAATGAAAGTTACTGTAACCCGTAAATCAAATAGGTTTATTAATCATGGTTCATTGATCCAGAATCCATTTTCATCTCGTGTTCTCCATTAGTCGGTTTCTTTTCTGCATGACCAGAGGATAGAACCCATACCGATCCTACTACAATAACAATCGCAACAAAAAATCCAAATAATATATTCCCGATTTGAATTCGTCCCGAAAAACCTTGTGTTCTAGAATTCTCCGTTAAGTGCATGAACATTAAGAGTTGTAATGCTGCTTGTATAATTGCAAGCCCAAAAATAACAAGCAATTTTATATTCGTTGATAAATCGGTTTCTAGGGCGAACCATATAGCAAACAGTGTTAACACAATAGACAATACAAAACCAACCACATGCTTCCAAGGAATACCTTTATGTTGAGCAGCTGCATGATTAGCCATGTTGCATCACCATCCCCATGAGATAAACGGCTGTGAAGAGAAAGATCCAAACAACATCAAGAAAGTGCCAATATAGACTTGAAATAAATACTTTAGCGGTTGTTTGAGGTGTTAAGCCCCTTTTTGCAACCTGTATCAGAATCAATATAATCCAGCCAATACCAAGGGTTACATGCAGTCCGTGTGTACCGACCAATACGAAGAATGCTGACCATGCTGCACTTGTGCCTATATTCGCTCCTTCATGAATGTAGACAAAGAATTCATAAATCTCGAAACCAAGGAATCCAAGACCAAGCAAGATGGTTGTAATCATCCAAAAGAATAAGCCTTTTACATTGTAGCGACGCATTTCATGGATTGCTAGTCCACATGTGAAACTACTGGTTAATAACAAGAAAGTCTGTATCAACAATCCTTTTACTTCAAACAATTCTCCTAATGCAGGACCATCTGCTGTCCTGTCCATCAAAACCATATATGTCGCAAACAGTGTTGAGAACAAGGCTATTTCGGCCCCAAGGAACAACCAAAACCCTAAAATATTCAATCTTCCAGTCTCTGATTGATATTCCATCGGCGTGTTGAGGTCTCTTACTTTTGATTGTGCCATGTCCACGCCTCCCTTTATTTAGTTATGTTTTCGGTTTCTTTTATTTCTTCAACCGAAACATAGTAACCATTATTGTAATCGAAAGAACGAATAACTAGCGTTGCCAATACACCGATCAACCCTATGATCGCCATCCAATACCATTCAAAGACAAGTCCAAAACCTGAGACAAAGAAGAAGCTGGCCATAACGAATGGTACACCGGAATTATTAGGCATATGGATCTTTTGAAGATCTTGTGTCGTCAATGGTTTGATCTCTTTGTTCTGTTTTTCATTCCAGAAATGATCTAATCCTTTGACCACTGGAATTTTAGCGAAATTATAGAATGGCGGCATCGCTGAAGGTGTCGACCACTCCAATGTACGCCCGTTCCATGCATCTCCTGTTTTTTCACGTGGTTCATAGCGGAAACTATAGTAAATGTTATAAACAAGAACTAAGAACGCAATCCCCATCATGAACCCGCCTACTGTTGAAATCATGTTTAGTGGCCCCCAACCTGATTCTTCGCTGTACGTATATATACGTCTAGGCATTCCGTCTAATCCAAGGAAGTATTGCGGGAAGAAACAAATATTGAATCCTATGGTAAATAACCAAAATACCCATTTACCGATACGTTCGTTTAGTTTATGACCGAACATTTTTGGATACCAATATACAAGTCCTGCAAAACAAGCGAAGACCGTACCTGCTATTAGTACATAATGGAAGTGAGCGACTAAGAAATACGTATTATGGTATTGGTAGTTTGCTGCTGCCATGGCGAGCATGACCCCAGTTACCCCACCGATTACAAAATTAACGATGAACCCGAGTGACCAGAGCATTGGCGTTGAAAATTCTATCTGACCTTTACGCATCGTAAAGAGCCAGTTGAATATCTTCACACCAGTCGGTACCCCAATAAGCATCGTGGTAACTGAAAAGAAAGAATTAACCAACGCACCAGAACCCATCGTAAAGAAGTGATGGACCCAAACTAAGAAGCTATATGCCGCGATTAGAACCATCGACCAGACCATTGCTTTATAGCCAAAGAGTGTTTTTTTAGAGAACGTAGCTATTATTTCTGAAAATATACCGAAAGCTGGTAGTATAACGATATAAACCTCAGGATGACCCCAGAGCCAGAAAAGATTAGCCCAAAGCATATCCATTCCTTCTCCTTGAAGTGTAAAGAAATGACTTCCGAATAGGCGGTCAAAAGTCATTAAAGCTAAAGCAACCGTTAAGATCGGAAAAGCAAAAATGATGATAGCCATCGTAACGAGTGCTGACCAAGTGAACATTGGCATACGGAACAATGTCATTCCTGGTGCACGCATCTTAAATATAGTGACCATAAAATTGATACCTGTTAACAAAGTACCGATTCCAGAAATTTGTAACCCCAAGAGGTAATAATTCTGACCAGGCCCAGGACTTAGTTCATTACTCGCAAGCGGCATATAGCTCGTCCACCCAGCAGATGGAGATCCGCCTATAACAAACGAGATATTAAACAGCATCGCTCCAATAAAGAATGTCCAGAAACTAACAGCATTCAGATAAGGATATGCTACATCCCGTGCACCTATTTGTAATGGAACAACCACGTTGATTAGTCCAATTAAAAACGGCATCGCCATAAATATAATCATAATCGTGCCATGTGTTGTAAATATCTCGTTGTATTTCTGTGAATCGAGAAACTCCATTTCAGGGACTGCGAGTTGCGTTCTCATTAAAAGAGCATCAACTCCCCCTCTGAATAGCATCAGGATAGCAGAGATGATATACATGATACCTATCTTTTTATGATCGACGGTAGTTAGCCATTCGGTCCATAACCACTTCCATTTTTTAAAGTATGTCAGAAAAAAAACAATTCCTAACATCGTGATAGCAATCGAGACATCCGCCCCATAAATGAGCGGATCACCTGTTACAAAAAATTCATCCCATTTCATTGATAGTGCCTCCTCTTCTAATGGGGCAGTTTCACCCCATTAGACTTTGCCTTACTATATTACTTGCTTAAGCGTTCACGCACTTTAATAGCGTAATCTGCATCATTTTCATGTTTAACCCACTTTAGATGGGTAGATGAGAAAGTCATTTCTTTCGTATGACCTTGAAGCATAAGTTGATCGTACTGCTTCTTAGTCAATTTTGGTGCTTCTTGCTGGGTTTCTTTCGCCCATTTATCAAAAGACTCTGATGTTAAAGCAGCTACTTTAAATGTTTGGTCTGTGAAACCTTCACCATTAAAGTTTGAATTTCGGCCATCAAAAACCCCTGGATCATCGGCTTGAAGATAGAGCTCAGTCTGCATACCAGCCATAGCATACTTTTGTCCACCTAATGAAGGCACCCAGAACGAGTTCATTGAATCAGCTGATGTAAGTTTGAATAGTATAGGACGGTCTTCTGGAATATTGATATAGTTTACTGTCTCTATATTTTGCTCTGGATACGTGAAAATCCACTTCCAATCCACCGAGGTTGCTTGAATAACCAACGGCTTTTTATTCTCACTTCCCTTTGGAGCTTCCTCTAAAGAATAAATAGTTTTTACCGTTGGAATAGATAACGCAACAACGATAATCAACGGGATAATCAAACAAATGGCTTCAATTAAGTGACTTCCTTTATTTTCAGGATCGTACCCCTTATGACCCTTATGATCACGATACTTATATACGATAAATCCAAACAACACATAAACGACCATTATAATTCCTATCATAAATATGATTGAATACATGATCAGGTCTTTCTGCTGTTGAGCTACCGGTCCTTTAGGATCAAGTACGAGCAAATCACTGCATCCACTCAATAAGAAAACAGTCAATAACATACCCAAGAAAACAAACGGTTTATACCGCTTATACACTAAGGCCACCTTCTTTCTGCTGTAATTCGAAATATGTTTTATAACACTATCAATTTAGCAGAACAAATACCTTTTGTATTAAAATTTACGTATGTGTCATAGGAATTTCACCACATTCACTAAAACCACATACTCTGTGCAAACATTGTTCACAAACTTGGGTTTTTCTTCCGATTTCCCAACAAGTACTTGACCTTCAAAAAGAAAAAAACCTATCCGTTTTTTTGGATAGGTTTTATTTTAATACACCATTATTTATTTTTCGTTAACAGTAAAAGCAAAGTTATTAAACTAAACGCGGTTAATGCCAAGAATGGAATAGTTACAAAGCCGAACCAATTAATATATTCCGTACTACAAGGAACTCCGTTTTTGCATGGTTTGATCGCAGCAAAACCCGGCACTTTCTGTTCTAAATAATGGAAAAGAGAAATGCATCCCCCTAAAATCGATAACGGCAGAACGTAGTGCTTTATAGATTTATTATTTTGATATGCTGCAATTCCTAAAATAATGGTCAAAGGATACATCATGATCCTTTGATACCAACACAAATCGCATGGAACGAATTCCCTAACTTCACTAAAATAGAGACTTCCAAACGTGGCGAATATGGATATTACCCATGATAGATACAGCGTTGATTCACGTAGCTTCATATTATTTTCCTTCTAATTCTTGTTCGATTAATTTGGTTAGCTCTTCATAGTTAAAAGGATCAGTAAGCATTGTTCCATTAACCATAATACTTGGAGTTTGTTCTACTTTGTATTCTTTTACCAGTTCAATATCTTTACTTACTTCTTCTAAAGTGGCTTTACTCTCCATATCTTGTTTAACTTTCTCTCTATCTATTTCAGGCGTGTTTTTACTTAAAACCTCTAAGATCTTGTCTGTTGTAATCCATGCCCCATCATGGTTTTCTGCTGGTTGTTCTTCAAACATCTTTTTGTTAAAAATCCAGAAGGCTTCTTCATCTTGTGCAAATACCGATTCGCCAGCGATGGAAGCTAATTCGGACTCTTCTCCATGAAATAATACATTGATAAACGAGAATTTAACTTTACCAGTATCAATAAAATCTTTTTGTAATTTAGGGAAGATCTGAGCACTCCATGCTTTACAAGCCGGACATTTGTAATCTCCAAACTCAACAACTTGCACGTCCGCTTTAGCATCACCTATAGTCGGCTGTCCTTTAATGGATGGAGAGGATTTGTAGCTGGATTGTGTGTTCAAATCACTATCTTGATTAGCATTGGAAATTAGAAAGAGACCTAATATTATGCCGAATAGAACAAGCGTACCTAATACAATCTTCTTAAAGGGGTTACTTTTTTGTTTCATATAAACACCTCTATGATTTTTTAATTATGTCTATTGTATCAAATTCCTTATGCATATGAATGTAATCCTGCGATTACTAAATTTACTGCTATTAAATTGAACATGATGATTAAAAAGCCAACAACACTTAGCCATGCAGATTTTTCCCCATGCCAGCCTCTTGATAGACGCAAGTGTAAATAGGCTGCATAAAATAAAAATGTGATTAAAGCCCATACTTCCTTAGGGTCCCATCCCCAAAACCTGCTCCATGCTTCTTGTGCCCATATCATAGCAAATACAAGTGCACCTAATGTAAAGACAGGAAATCCAATTGCAACGCCTCTGTACGATATTTCATCCAATAACTCAGGGTCTATATGCTTTAACTTTGGTTGAATATATGCAGCTATTCGTTTACGGCAGAGCATCGTTATCAAAATGTACAATAAAGAGCCGGCAACAAACGACCACAATAAACTATTTAAATTTTTTGCTGCGTTTTTCCCATCCATCCAAGAAGGGGTTTCAAAAAGTGAGCTCGGATTATTACTGTTGACTTCTGAATCATCTGGACTTACAATAGCTGGAAGTTCGTATGTGACAGTAATCATACGTTCATTTTTATCATTCCAAATAAATGTAGTACTATAATCCATAAGATTAAACGAAAAACTGATTAAAATAAATCCAACAACAGATAGCAATGAATAAAGGATAAACTCTAACCAAAATGTCATTTTATTGAATTTTGATTGATCCACATTACGTATTAAATATATAAGTCCAGCAACAAAACTAATAGACAAAAGTCCCTCACCAAGAGCTGCTGTAGTGACATGGATTTTTAACCAGTCACTTTGAAGCGCTGGTATTAATGGTGAAATTTCTTTAGGAAACATACTTGCATATGCGATGATCAATAGTGCAATCGGCATTGTGAATATGGCTAAAATATTTGTTTTATATATTCGATAGATGATTAAAAATGCAAAAACGAGCATCATACCAAAGAAAGTGATGAATTCAAAAAGGTTGCTGACAGGTGCATGACCACTCGCAAACCATCGAGTTACAAAATATCCAGCTTGGAATAAAAATCCTAAAATAGAAACAAAATATCCGATTTGCCCCCATTTATTAGATTGTTGTTTCTTTTTTTCACTTGGCATAGCCATCGAAAAAGGAATTATTGCAATTAAATAGACAAAAAATGCACAATATAATAAGATACCGCTTACTTCTGCCAAAATTTTCTCCCCCATCTTTGCAAATTCATAGGAATTAAAATTCCAATTTTAAAAGCCAGTAAATCCCCCGAATATATTATTTGTAAGAAACGAAATGATTTTAGTCATCCAATCAAAATACAAAAAGATTCCCATTATAATCATTAGATAACCGCCAATATTCATAAAAATACCGCTGTGCACTTTGAACCATTGAATTTTTTCAACAAAGAAAGTGAGTGCAAAAAAAGGAATAGCAAATCCTAAGATATAAAAAGACATGTAAATTAACCCCGACCCAGGATTCGTAATTCCTAGAGCCATGACAGCAGCGAGTATCGGCCCTGTACATGGCGTCCACCCAGCCGCAAAACCTAATCCAATCAGGACAGACCCAAAATATCCTGAAGGACGTTTAGTAAAACGAACTCTTTTATCCTTCATTAAAAACTTAATACTTAAGTTCCCGGTTACAAGTAGCCCGAAAAATACGATGACCACGGCTCCAACTTGACGAAAAAGATCTTTATATTGCATAAACAGTTGGCTGAATAACGAAGAGGATAATCCTAATACAAGGAAGATAATTGAGAATCCAGCAAGAAAGAACAAGGTATGAAGAACCGCATGCTTTGATATCCTGTTTGATTCTTTCAAGTCCTGTAAAGATACACCAGTTATATAAGACACAAAGGCTGGGTAAAGCGGCAAGGAACAAGGCGAAAGAAACGATAAGAGTCCAGCAGTAAACGAAAAAATCAGATTTATATCATTCATAAAAGTCACCCTATACTTATCCTATATTAACAGGTAAAAACACCCGTTGAGATTCGGGTGTTTATTACCTGCAGGTTCAAATTTTATATAAACAATACCAAAGAGGGAGGTATTGGGAATGGAAATGGATTATTCTTTTTGTTATCTGCTTAGTAATGGTAAAGCATCAATTGCATTTGATTTACTTGAATTCCATTCCCCTTGATGAAGCTCAAAATGGAGATGTTGACCTGTTGATCTGCCCGTATTGCCTTGATAACCAAGCTGTTGCCCTTTTGTTACCGTTTCTCCTGAATCTACAAGGCGGCTTTTCATGTGAGCATAGACAGTAGTATACAACTGACCATTGATATAATGTGTTAGATATACTACATTACCATAGCTCGATGAATAATAAGAACGCAGCACTGTCCCATTAGCTGCAGCAACAACTGGTACGGTTCCTGCTTTAGCAATATCAAGACCCGCATGCTCTTTTCCCCATCTAGGACCAGTCTTTGAAGTAATTATACCTTCAGTTGGAAATAAAAATGAACCGCTCCCACTATTTGATTTTGGCTGAGAATTGTTGTTTTGGCTCATTGCAGATTCTCGTTTTGCACGAGCGATTTCTGCTTTCTTCGCTTTTTCTTGGTCGTCTAGAAGTTTATTTTTCTCCTCAAGATCTAAGATATAGGAGTTAATCTCACCTTCTTTATTCTTCAAATCTGATAATATTATATTTTTTTTATTCCGCTGATCGTCAAGAACTTTCATTAGCTTTTCAAGTTCAACTTTGGTTTCTTCCAGTGTTAATAGCTGATTTTCGATTTTAGCCTTTTTAATGTCCAATACATTTAGATCTGCTTTATGTTCTTCGATGATAGATCGGTCTTGGTCAGCAATCGTATTTAAAGCTATGACTCGATCTAAGAAATCGCCAAAGCTTTTTGAACCCAATACAACTTCTAAATAGCTGGTTGCACCTCCATCCTCATACATGGCAGACACTCTTTCTTTTAGAAGTTTGTCTCTCTTTTCAATTCGTTTTTCTATAATAGCAATCTCTTTCTTTAAAGTTTCTATATTTTTGGTTATCTCTTCGATTTCTTCCTTCTTCGATTCTAATTCTCGCGTTTTATCCATGATCGATAAATCGAGTCGTTTAATCTCAGAAGAAATGGTTTCTTTTTTAGTGACTATTTCATTCTTTTCTGCTAATTTCCCTTGCCGTTTTTTATCATTCTCCTCTTTTTTTTCCTTTATCTCATCCAAGGTTGTTGCGTTTACAGTTGTTAATTCATTTGCAATACCTAACTGCAAGGTAAAGAATGCAGTCATTAAAACTAGTTCTTTCTTCAAATTCCGAGCCTCCTGACACCAAAATCTGACACTATAATTGTTTATTCGAGTTTCTAGGACACACTCACTATAATTGAAAAATGTGTGGAAACTGTGAAGAAATGCACCCTTTTATTTTTCATTTTTATTACAAAAAAAAGAGAGGATACATATACCTCTCTCCAATTCTAATTTTTTTGTGTTTAGTGTACTTTTTGATTAATAGGGATACTTACTATAAATTCTGATCCCTTACCTGGATCACTTTTAACTTCTATTGTTCCATCGTGAAGTTCAACTAACTTTTTTACGATAGATAAGCCTAATCCAGAGCCACCGTGTTGCCTTGATCTTGATCGCTCCACTCGATAAAAACGGTCAAAAATAAAAGGAAGTTCTTTTTCTGGAATTCCTTTTCCAGTATCTTTGACACGAATTCCAATAAATTTTTTTGATTTGTTTATTTCCAATATAACACTTCCGTGATCTGTATAACGAATGGCATTTTCTAAGAGATTTAATAATATTTGCTCGATTCGCAAGGCATCTGCGTAAAGATAAGCTTCTTCTGTATTTTTAATAAACTCAATTCCTATATCTTTATCTCCTGCCCGCAGTTTTACTTTAACAAGGATAGATTCGGCAAGTTCAATAATATCAATTTGTTGTTTTGTTAGCTGAAATTGGTCGATATCCATTTTTGATAAATCAAAGAGGTCGTTAATCAAGCCTTTTAATTGCAAAGAAGCCCGATTAATGGTATCTAAGTATAAAACTTTTTCATTATCATCTTTATAAAGTTTATTTTTAAGTGCCTTTGAATACCCTTCAATATAGGTGATAGGTGTACGTAATTCATGCGAAATGGAAGCTAAAAAATCTTGCCTCGAATCACGGTACTGTTTTAGTTCCACTTTCAATAAATTTATTGCCTTCCCGAGTTGACCCACTTCATCATTGGAAGAATATTCAACCGGTACACCGAGATTACCTTTCGCGATTTCTTTCGTTGCTTTTTCCATTTGTAATAATGGAGCAGCCAGTTTTCGTGAAAGAAAATAAGTGAAGCCAAGCATAAGAAAGAAAGCACCGATTCCTACAAGTGTAAGTAATAGGCGAACCTTTTTTATCGATTCATGAATCTCTTCAATCGATGAAAGTACAAAAACACTGCCTTTAAAAGTGTGGTTATTCTTTATTGGTTTTCCTGCCATTAGATGATGAGCCTTCGAAATAGGTTCTTCATATTCTTTATTTATTGTCTGCCCTCTAGATAACAAATTGTTGTTTTTTGTTGAAATCTTTTTGCCTTCTTCCAAGCCCTCCACGCCAGTACTAGCAATTATATTCCCCTTAGAATCTGTGATGAATATATCAGTCCTTGTTAGTCTGGACAGAGATTCAAACATACTAATAAACTCTTTATCATTTGTGTTGTTGATTGAATGGGCATACTGCTCAGATAGTTTATTTATATTTTGTCTTACTTCATTATAATAAAAACCCGAAAATCCTTGGTAGATTACAATACCTGTAGGGAATAGCACAACTAAGAAAAGTAAAATAAAACTTCCACTTATCTTAAAGATGATACTATTCTTCATTACACTTGTTCTCCTGGTTGAGAGAATTTGTAACCTACGCCCCAAACCGTTTTTATTGGATCAAAAGAAAGTCCCTTTTCTCTTAGCTTTACTCTAATATTTTTAACATGTGTGTCTACGACCCTGCCATCATATGAGTAATATTCACCCCAAATTTTGTTTAAGAGAACTTCTCTCGTCATAACCTGTCTAGGATTATTAGCTAAAAATATGAGCAACTCTGTCTCTTTTGGCGTAAAGTTGACACTCTTCTCGTTTGCGAATACTTCTCGAGCTCTAATATTAATCGTTAAATCCTCAATTATTATTTCATTTTCTTTCTTTTCCATTGTATTTAAGTAAGACACTCTTCGCAGCAATGCCTGAACTCTAGCCAACAACTCATCAGGTTCAAATGGCTTTGTTATATAATCATCCGCCCCAATATTCAAGCCCATAATCTTATCCTGTACATCGGATAAAGCAGTAAGCATTAGGACAGGTGTTGTACTTTTCTCACGTATTCTCATACAGATTTCCCATCCGTCTATTTCTGGCATCATAATATCCAATATAACAAGATCTACTTTATTTCTTGTCAATACATCTAGAGCGCGCTGCCCATTATCTAATTCAAGAAGGTGATAATAATCACGAAGATAGATACGCAATAAGTTTCTCATGTCCCAATCGTCATCAATGATCAATATGGTTTTCTTGTACATTCTTTTTCACCTCAATTAATATGATTTCAAAATCGCTAAGATCCAATACGCACTTGCAGTAACAAATCCAAAGGCCGTCAGGAAAAGAAAAAGTTGTAAATTAGTAAGTTTCATATCGCCCACCTCCAGTACATTAAACTCAATTTTTCAATATACATGTGCATATATTCATATATTCATTCTATATGAATTCTAGTAAATTTAAATATTTGCATTGGAACAATAACGTGACAGTTCAATTTAGAATATTGTGATTAAATACATTGTCTTTAATAGAATGTGGGTTTTCATTTTATCCAGCCCTAAATTAATGATCAACATAATAAGATATACTATGGCTACTTAAAAATAACTTACCTCGATAGTATAATAATATTTTTAATGCTATTATATGAACATATGCACATAAATACCATGAAGGGAGTGATCATATTGTTTAATATTTCAAAAGAGACGATGGAGTTTGTAGGACCTACACTTTTGATAGTTATAGGAATTGTATTCTCATTTATCTTTGTCGTTTTCATAAAGAAAGTGTCCAAGAAGCAAGAGGAGCATGCAAATCGATTTGAGCAAGAAGTCTTAGCCTCTAAGTGGCTCATGGAGGAAAAGAAAAAATCAAGTTAGATTATAAAAAAACAGTGCGCTGTATGCACTGTTTTTATTGTAAGCTGTTCATATGATTCATTAGATACTCTGCATCATTTCCGACTCCATAGAGCAGCCCTGATCCTCTTCGATACTGCCAGGGCAAACCTAAAAAGTATAGCCCTTTAACTTTAGTAACGCCTCTTTGATGAATAGGTTTTCTATCGTAATCGAATAAACCCTCAATTTGTATCCAGCTAAAATCGGATTTAAAACCTGTCGCCCAAACAACATTATCAACCATTACCCTGCTCACATCTTCAAACATGATCTTGTCATTTTCTACACTAACAGATCGTGATTTTAAAATTACCTTCTTTTCTATTATCGCTTTTTTCAGTTCAAGACCAAAAATTGGATCAGGCTGACGGCTCAAAAATCGCCCTATTGTGGTATTTACGTGTGATTGTAGAAGTCCTAACTTTTGAAACCACCAAAAGATGCTCTTATTTCCGATTACTTGCGGAAAGAACTTCATTTTATGTCCTACAGACAAGTACACTTCTTTGGTCTTGGACAACTCAACGGCGATCTGAGCACCAGAATTCCCACCACCAACGATCAACACTGATCCACTTTTGAGCTGTTCTGGAGATCGATAACCTGAAGAATGTACTTGAAAAACCTCATTGGAGAACTGATGTGAAAACTCAGGTATAAATGGGACCTGAAACGGCCCCGTAGCCACAACTACATTATCTGAAAGAAAATCGCCTTGGTTCGTTTTAACTACAAATCGGTTATCCTCTTTATGCAAACTATAAACGTTAGTGTTTAATTGAAGGGGTAATGAAAATTTTTCAGCATATGACGCAAGGTAGTCTGCTACTTCATATTTTGTCGGATAAACGTCTTGATCCCCTTCAAAATAGCATCCTGGAAGTGTACTATATGACCGCGGCGTGAACAGAACGAGAGAATCATAACGCTTTCTCCAAACATCCCCAACATTCTCTTCTTTACCGATTATTAAAAATGAATGTTTTGCCTTCTTTAAGTAATAGCCCATCGCTAATCCTGCTTGACCAGCGCCAATCACAATCACATCATAATTCATGCTTATTCCCCCCAATTAGAACAGAAATGGCTATCCCTTTGGGACCCGATAATCCTCAGCTGGTAATTCATCAATGCTATATAACTTATCTTTTTTGAACCAACCGATAAAGATCCTCAACAATACCGTTCCATATATAATCTCTTGTCCGATTTTCATGATTACTCCTCCAAGTTGCTGATCATACAGAGGTGTATAGGAGAGGTAAGTGATCGACGATCTGTGTTGATACATCTGATACAATATGTCTTTTGCAAAAATGATTAACGCACATGCTGGTGTGAGCAGTACGCCCATGGCAAAGATGTATCCTGTCTTTTGAAGGCTTGATAATTCTTTTCCGGTTTGAACATTTGATATTATAGGAAACCACATCATAATTGATGTAATAAATAAAACAATATGATAAAAATCCATCGCCCAAGGGTTAGCCATCAGCGTGTCAAAAACATTTGGAAAATGATAAATCGAAAACAAGGAATTGAATACTAGTATCGCTAACAAGGGTCTTGTTGCAAAGTGGACCATTTTCTTGATGGATGATACCTGAAAGAGATAGGTAAACACCCATTCCGGGAGCCCTGCAATTAATAATGGTGGTACCATCAGATAGGTAATTGTCATCTGTACCATATGTACACTGAAGAGATAATGATGTCCGATCAGACTTAACGGACTGCCCTCTGCAATAGCCCAAAGAATCAACCCACTACAAAAAAGTGCCCTCTTCTTAATGCTTACACCATCCAAATGTGGATTTAAAATTAAAACTCTCTTAGTTACTAAAGAAAATATAAAGCCTAGAAAAACAATTAAAAGTAAAATGTCAATCTTCCAAAGCTCAAAGAATGGATAAGTTGTTAAAACGTTATTCACAAGTACCTCCTTGGTCTAAATCGTTGTTCATTAGGAAAGATTCTCTTATAATAGATTCATGTATTAATAAAGAAGGGGTTGCACATGGGAGAACAGGAACAACATAATAAAAAGCTGTTTATTGATTTAGATGAAGAAACACTTTTTATGGTCGGTCAATGTTTTAAAGCATTATCCGATCCAACAAGGTTACGCATCTTAAATTTGTTACTACATGGTGAGCAGTCTGTAAATGAGATTGCCGACAAACTCTCTCTTTTACAATCTACAGTTTCCCACCAATTACGATTTTTGAAAAATGTTAGATTAGTGAAATCAAGAAGAGAAGGCACAACAATTTATTATACTACAGATGATGAACATGTCATTGACTTGTTAAAACAAAGCATTGACCATGCAAAACATACGTAAAAACGAGCCCTGAAAAGGGTTCGTTTTTTAATTGCAATGCCCTTGGTGCTGATGCCCTTCTCTTTCTTCATCCACTTCAATCGTCGTATGATGAATATGGAATTCATCGTGCAACACTTTTTTCACTTGATTCAAAACTTCCTTGTAATCAGCTGATGTTTCTTTTACTACATGGCAGCTGAGTGCAGGAAAATCAGATGTGATCGACCATACGTGGAGGTCGTTAACTCCCTTCACCTCGGGAAGTGATAGTATAACTTCTTTTACTTTTTCTACGTCTAAATTTAATGGTGTTCCTTCCATTAAGATATGGAAGGAATCTTTTGTTACTCTCCAGCCACTTATGATGATTAATACCGCAACAATGATACTCGCAATCGGGTCAGCGATACTCCATCCCAAGAACATGATGAGTAATGCTGCAACGATTGCTCCGACTGATCCTAACATGTCGCCAAGCACATGTAAAAATGCACTACGCACATTTAAGTTCTCGTCTTTATCGCCTTTCATCAAAATATAGGCAGCTGCTATGTTTACAAGCAATCCAATGAAAGAGATGATTAACATTCCTGAGCTCACCACTTCTGGAGGATCTACTATACGGTGATAAGCTTCCCAGAAGATATAAAGTGAGATTAAGATTAAGGTAATACCGTTTAAAAACGCCGCTAGAATCTCAAAACGTTTGTATCCAAACGTCTTTGAATGGGTGGCTTTTCGTTGCCCCATCGTAAGAGCTAAAAAGCTAAGTCCAAGTGCCGCAGCATCACTCAACATATGCCCTGCATCGGAAAGGAGAGCCAAACTGTTAGTCCAAAGGCCACCAATGACCTCAACAATCATAAAGCTCGCAATTAGAAAAAATGACCATTTTAATGCGTTTTTGTTATTACTTCCATGATGGTGATGTCCATGATCGTGAGAGTGTCCCATAATTTCCACCTTCTTAAATATGAATATGTGCTCATGTATATTATGCACAATATCCGCTCAGCGTGCAATCATACAAAGAGAAAAAGTTAATACATAATTAGAATAAACAATTGTAAATAAACTTAATCCTTTGTGTCTATCGATCATTTTTTCACATTAAAAAAAGCCCAATAAAGGGCTTTTGAATTAACGAAGAAAATAAACTGTTTGAGCAATGGTGAATGTAACCGTAATTGCAATAACAGTTGGTATCAGAAAAGCTAAAAACGTCCATTTTTTACTCTTGGTTTCTTTGTATATGTTCACGAGTGTTGTCCCGCATGGAAAATGCAACAATGAAAATAGCATCATATTCAATGCAGTAAGCCACGTCCATCCGTGCTCTACAAAGATTTGCTTCAAATCTACCAGGTTATCGACTTCTGTTAATGACCCGGTGGAAAGATAGCCCATTAATAAGATTGGCAAAACGATCTCGTTGGCGGGCAATCCAATCAGAAAAGCCATGAGTATGAAGCCGTCTAACCCTAGCATCTTACCGAAAGGATCTAAGAAGTTTACGATATACATCAAGATACTTGTATCCCCAACATAAATGTTAGCAATGACCCATGTTAAAATTGCAGCTGGCGCAGCAACTTTAATTGCACGGCTAAGAACTGATAAAGATTTTGTCAATGATGATCTTATGACTGTGTCAAAGAATTTCGGTCTTCTATATGGCGGCAATTCTAGAGTATAATGCGTAGGCACTCCTTTTAGAGCTGTTTTGGAAAGAACCCAAGAAACAATAAAGGTTACAATTACACCAACCATTACAATTCCAACGATAACAGAAGTCGTCACGAGTGATTTAAGACCACCTGTATATCCTGCTGCCATAAAAAGTGATGCAAGAACAATCAGGGTACCCCAACGACCGTTGCAAGGAACGAAGTTGTTCGTAAGGATGGCAAGCATCCTTTCTCTTGGAGATTCAATGATTCGAGACGATAACATCGCTGCAGCATTACAACCGAACCCCATCGCCATTGTTAAAGACTGTTTTCCATGTGCCCCTACACTCTTGAAAATTCGATCCATATTGAAGGCAACACGTGGTAGATAACCATAGTTTTCAAGCAAGGCAAAAGTAGGAAAGAAAATAGCCATAGGAGGAAGCATTACACTTATCACCCATGTAGTCCCCCGGTATAACCCAAGTACCAATATACCATGAAGCCAATCAGGAGAATTCATATACATAAAAAAGGCAGTTAGATGATTTTCTAGCCAGCCAAAGAAAGTAGCAAGCATCGATGACGGTATGTTAGCCCCTGCGATAGTTAGATAAAACACGATTCCAAGCATTATAATCATAATCGGGAATCCAAATATCGGGGAAGTAAAGATGGCATCTAGTTTTTCTGTTCTTTTATCATTCTTCTTATTTTTATGAATGACACTAGATTCGCATAATTGTTGACTCTTTTTATACAGATTTTGAACGATCTTATCCCGCATATGATCATCAGAGATTTCTTGAGCATACGCATATAAGTTTCCCAAACTTACTGAAGTTTTCTGTTGGAATCCATTTTGCATGATTATCCCCCCTTGACCAATAAGCGTTTTTCCATCTGCTGAAATAATGAATCATCTCCGTCAAGCAAGCGTAAAGCTACCCATCTTGACGAAATACTATCTTCAAGATACTCCCGTACGAGCGGTTCGATCTGGCGAATCTTTCTTTCGATCTCTTCATCATAAAAAATAATTTCAGGAGTACACACGATCTTTCCCGTATGGATTCTATCAATCGTATCTAATAAAAGGGTAAAACCTGTTTTATTTCTCGCAGATATTTTTATAACAGGTACACCGAGTTTCCTTGTTAACGCTTTTTCATTTATAGATATGCCTTGTTTATCTGCTTCATCAATTAAATTGATACAAATGATCACATTCGTTGTCATCTCTAAAACTTGTAAGGCTAAATTAAAGTTGCGCTCTAATGATGTAGCATCTAAAACGACCAGTGTTACATCTGGCTTTTCAAAAACGATATAATTCCTTGCGACTTCTTCATCGGTTGAATTTGAGAATAAGGAATACGTACCTGGCAGATCAATTATTCTTACCGTTTTGCCTTTATGTTCAACTTTACCTTCTGCGAGTGAAACAGTCTTACCAGCCCAATTACCGGTATGTTGTTTTAAACCTGTTAACGCATTGAACAGCGTGCTTTTTCCTGTGTTTGGGTTGCCTGCTAACGCAACAGTATAAGAGTTTTTCATGTTAGACCAACTCCCCTTCTATCCTCTGGCTTTCTTCTTTTCGTAAAGCAATGGTAGTTTGGCTTACACGGAATGCCATCGGATCCCCTAAAGGACTTCTTCTTATCACTTCAACAACTGCCCCTCGAACAAAACCTAGATCCAGTAAACGTCTTCTCATCACACCTTCTAAATCAATTGAAGTGATCCGGATGAAGCTTCCGATCTTGGCATCGTATAATTTTATTACTTTAGCTTCGTCCATCCGTGTTTCCCCCTGTCCCAATTGTTTCCCATAGGCAACTTTTAGTATCATAATAAGAATGTATTCATACTTTGTCAATTGATTGCTATTAAATCACCAAATCCAAAATTATCCATAAAAAGGACTGCCTTTTATGGCAGCCGGAGAGTTCAGCATTTGTGGTTTTAGTGAATAAAAAGCAACGAGTATGGAATTAAAAAACCAAAGCTAGTGTATAAAAGCCATTCAAAAATCGTAACATCTTTACTTTTCCTTAAAAACTCATGGAGGGTTACAAAACTAAGTGTTCCTATCGATGTACCCATTAAAAGCGTATTTACTTTTATATTTTGAAGATATAAAAACGCATTGCCAATTAATGCGCTAATACCGAAGAAAAACGCAAGAATCAAACAAGTTAATGTAAAGAGATAGAAAGAAACATTTCCATATAAAGCAGATGACATAAGTGCTAGTCCTTCCGGTATGTGATGAAAAAACATGGCAAGTAAAAATGGTGAAGAAAATATGGAGTTTGAACTCTCGTTTATTAACAACCCTACACCTACGCCAGTGGGAAGGTTATGGAGGATTAAAGCAACTACTAAGAACATAAAGGATTTTTTGTTCCCCTTATGGAAAAATTGATCAGTAATTTTCATTAAAAGTGCACCAGCTATAAATCCAAGAATAATTCCCTTTGTCTCAAATAATTCAATGGCTTCTGGGATGATTTCATTTAGTAATAAACTTAGGATGATTCCTCCTGAAAACAATAAGACTAATTTCCTCCTTTTGAATACCACATCTTTTAGAAGTTGGAGACTACCACCACCAAGGAACGTGCCTAAAAACACAAAAACAAAAACCCCTAACCCAATAATGATTGAATTCATCTCGTTGTCTCCTCTTTTTTTGTCCCACCCACTTTCACCATATTCTATTGGCTTTTTGTTCATTCCAAATAAGAATTTTATAAATAGGATGTACAATAAATAACCTTACAAAAAAAAAACAATTGACAGGATACTTGTATTAGGCATAAAGTGTAGTTATTAATCATAAAAGTTGCATAAGGGAAACTTTTTAAGAGGAGGTCAAGTATGGATAAGGAACTGGAAGAAAAGGAACAAGTCTCTCGTCGTGATATTTTGAAAATGGGATCTGTCGGAGCCATTGGACTTGCAGGAAGTTATTTTTTGAACAAGGTTGCTCCATTTACAGGAACGGTTAACGCCTCATCTCACAACAATCACAAGAAAAAGAATAGTCATGCTAATCACGCGAACATGTCGGATAAATCCAAAACAAACGGCTATAAGATGGCTGAGAGATTGCTTACTGAATTTGATTATGGAAAAGTCAGCACCCTGCCGAATGGGCAAACACTAAGAACGTACGAAGTCGTTGCGGTTGATAAAGAGATCGAGATCGCTAAGGGAATCAAGTTTCCAGGCTGGACGTACAACGGAACCATCCCTGGACCAACATTCCGTTGTACAGAAGGTGACATGCTGCGTTTCAACTTTGTTAACAAAGGCAGTCACCCGCACTCGATTCATTTCCATGGCATCCATCCTCCCGAGATGGATGGGTTAGATCCGATCTATCCAGGTCAATCTTTCACGTATGAATTTGAAGCGAAGCCTTATGGATTACAGATCTATCATTGCCATGTACTCCCTTTGGCACGACATATTCATAAAGGACTTTATGGAAACTTTATCATCGATCCTAAGAAACCGAGAAAACCTGCAATAGAACTGAACATGGTGATGAACGGTTTTGACTTGGATTTAGACGGAGAGAACGAATTTTACACCGTGAACGGTTATGCGTTCGCGTTTATGAATCATCCGATAAAGATAAAAAAGGATGAGCTTGTCCGTATTTATTTGAGCAATCTAACGGAATTTGATTTGTTGAACTCGTTTCATCTTCATGCCAATTACTTTACGTATTATCCGACTGGAAGAGACGACAACCCTTCCCAGTTCACTGATACGATCATGCAATGTCAAGGTGAACGCGGGATTGTTGAAGTCCGTTTCCCATACAAAGGAAAATATATGTTCCATGCTCATGTCAGTGAATTCGCTGAACTAGGTTGGATGGGATTCTTTGAGGTCGAGTAAAAGGAGGGGTGAAGATGAAAGCAAAATGGTGGATTGCAGGACTTATTCCGTTGATTTTATTAGTTGGCGTATTAGCTTGGGTGTTAAAAAACGGGGCTGGTGTTGAACAAGATCCAGCCGCACCGATTGAAGTCTTAAACATCGAAAGAATACAAGTAACGGTTTCTGGATTCGAAGTGGATGTGAGCAACACAGGACCAGAAACCCTAAAGATTTCACAGGTAATGGTGGATGATTCGGTATGGGATTTTACGGTCTCTCCTAGTCAGACACTAAAGCGATTTGACGAAGGTACCGTCATGATCAATTATCCTTGGGTCGAAGGTGATCCTCATGCTATAAAACTGATTACGGAGAACGGCATCATCACGGAAGGTGAGATTCCAGCTGCAACGTTAACACCCAAGCCGACTTTGGAAAACTTTTTGAAATATGGCTTTATCGGATTTTATGTCGGGATCGTCCCCATCACACTAGGCTTGTTGTGGTATCCGTTCATGAAGCGTTTTAAACGTAAATGGATCAATGCAATATTAGCATTAACGGTTGGTTTATTGCTGTTCCTTTTCGTCGGAACATTAGCAGATGGATTCGAGATTGGAGCTGAAGCACCATCTGTCTTCCAAGGAAACATGGTGGTCATCATCGGAGCTGCTCTTACCTTCCTCCTTCTGATCGGCTTTGACCAGTATCAGCATAAGAAACAGGAATCTAAAGGGTATTCTCCTTATGCTTTAGCTTTACTCATGGCAACAGGGATAGGACTTCATAACTTCGGTGAAGGTCTTGCCATCGGCTCTTCTTTCGCCTTAGGTGAAGCCGCACTCGGAACCTTTTTAATCATCGGGTTCACATTGCATAACATCACAGAAGGCATCGGGATCGCTGCACCATTGTTAAAGACCAAACCACGGTTTAGGGACTTCGTACTCCTAGGATTGATCGCAGGGGCACCCGCCATCTTGGGCACTTGGTTCGGAGGCTTTGTCTTCTCTCCGATCTGGGGAGCATTATTCTTAGGAATTGGAGCAGGTGCGATCCTGCAAGTTATCTTTGTTATCACTAAGTTGCTCATCGAAGACCATAAAAAGTTCAGAGAACCATCTGTCTCTTGGTTAAACCTAGCTGCATTCTCAGTTGGGATGCTCATCATGTACTTTACGGCGTTTTTCGTAAAATATTAAGGAGGGATAGCGATGTTAGGACCAGGAAGTTTGGTATTAGTAGGAGCTGCTGCTCTCATCGTCTTCGGGCCGAAAAAACTACCCGAACTAGGTAAAGCAGTAGGAGCGACACTGAGAGAGTTTAAAAAATCTACCAATGAACTTATGGATGAGGATGAAAGAAAAACGCAAAACAATAAAGATTAATACCACTAAAAAAATAATCAAAACATTAGAGGCTGCTAAGAATTTAGCAGTCTTTTATTACAAATATAGTATAATTTTACAATCACCTAAAAGGCTAAACTTATAAAGGATTAAATAAATTCCCTAAAGAAACGGAGGATCTAATAATGTTTCGGGATTTTGGCCAGAGAATGAGGGTTTATAGAAATCAAAGTAATGTGACTTTAATGGAACTTGCATATAAGTTAGGGGTTTCTAAATCGTATTTAAGTAAACTTGAAAATGGTAAGACGACTACTATTAAACTTACTAATCTTCAATTATTACATGATGAACTTAATCTGTTTCCAAATATTCCAAACGAATGGAGGCACGATAACATTTCTTTACGATTGTTACGGGCAAACCAACAATTACATTCCATTTACAAACAGCAACCCCATCTAGTTGAATCCATTTTAACCAATCTAGAGCAAAACATTCAATTGCAGCTGGACAACGAATAATGGCTCAATATAAATAGTAAAAAAACGCTTGGAAAACCTACTCCAAGCGTTTTGTAATTTAATTCTTGTCTTTTATACTTAAAAGTCTCAAACTATTTAATGTCACGATTAGGGTCGCACCCATATCTGCAAAAATCGCAATCCAGAGAGTAAGCCAGCCTGGAACGACTAAAAGCAACGCTAACAGCTTGATGCCAAGTGAAAATGTGATGTTTTGTTTAATAATCGTTAATGTTTTTTGGGAGAGTTTCATGGCGAATGGAAGTTTTCTTAAATCGTCTGCCATAAGAGCAATATCCGCAGTTTCTAATGCCGTGTCGGTCCCTGCTCCACCCATTGCTATCCCCACATTTGCTGCTGCAAGGGCGGGAGCATCGTTCACACCATCTCCTACCATCGCTACTTTTTCATAGGATTTACGAAGTTCTTTAATAGTTCCAAGTTTCTCATGTGGTAGTAGTTCAGACTGAATATCTGTAACACCTACTAGTTTCCCGATAGCTTCTGCAGTACCTTTATTATCCCCGGTCAACATGATTGTTTTTTGGATTCCTTGAGAATGCAACTGTTTTATGACTCCAAGACTGGATTCTCTTATTTCATCTGCAACGGCGATTAGTGCTAAGATTTCATTTTCGTTTCCAAATAATATTACAGTTTTCCCTTGGTTTTGCAATTCACTGATTTGAGCAGTGAATGATTCTATTCCTGATAAGATGCGCTCTTTGCTCCAAGTTGGACTTCCAGCGAAGTATGTTATACCGTTAATGGTTCCTTGGATACCCTTACCCGTTATAGATTGAAAGTTTTCAATATCAATCTGTTGGTAAGAGCAATCTAAATCATCCGCTTTCTTTACAATTGCCGATGCTAGGGGATGTTGAGACGCTCTTTCTAGGGCGGCTACTAGAGAGAATATCTCTTTAGTGTCACTTTCAATTTTAAGATCTGTTACAACAGGTATCCCCTTCGTTAACGTACCCGTTTTATCAAATGCTATTGCTTTAATCGCCCCAAGTTCCTCTAAATGGATACCGCCTTTTATTAATACACCGTTCCGAGCAGCGTTTCCGATTGCCGTTACGATAGAAACTGGTGTCGATATGACTAACGCACAAGGGCAACCAACTACGAGAACAGCTAATCCCTGGTAGATCCACTTCTGCCAGTCACCATCAAATAGGGGAGGGAGAACAGCGACAAGAAAGGCAACAAGGATGATTGCTGGTGTATAGTATTTTGCAAACCGATCCACGAAAGCCTGAGAAGGTGCTCTTTCTGCTTGAGCTTCTTCAACCAGATGAATAATTTTTGAGATTGTCGTGTCATCGACATGTTTGGTGACCTCAACCTCTAACAACCCTTCCTCGTTTAGTGTGCCTGCAAAGACTTCATCATCCTTTTCTTTTGTAACTGGAATGGATTCTCCTGTAATTGCCGCTTGATTGACAGAAGAGATTCCCTTTATTACACGTCCATCCATGGCAATTTTTTGTCCTGGTTTTACGATCATGACATCCCCTACCTCAATGTCATCAACCTTTACCATTTGTTCTTGGTTACCACGCTTGATCAGCGCTTCTTTAGGTGCTATATCCATCAAGGATCGGATCGATTGTCTTGCTTTATCCATCGAATAGGATTCTAAGGCTTCTGAGATAGCGAATAGGATGACAACCATCGCCCCTTCTCCCCATTCACCAATAAATGAAGCACCGATAATCGCGATTGTCATCAGAGTCCTCATATCAAAGTCAAGATGGAGAAGATTCTTAAATCCTGTGATAAACAGTCGATAGCCACCGATTACAATTGATAGGACATAGGGAATTATGGAAGTGATCGATTTCTCCCCATACATCTCAGCTGCAAGCCAACCCATGATCAGAAAAATGCTAGAAGCGATTAGGGAAGCATGCCGTTTATAAATTGCTTCATTATTTTTTTCAAACTCCTCGTTCTCTGGAACAACTTTGATATTCTCAAATGCTCCTGCTTTTTCGATTGATTTAATAGTGGTTTCTCCATATACAGTCAGTTTTAATGCTCCAAAATTAACACTTGCATCTGAAACACCATCCAGGTGTTTTACGTTCGTTTCGAACTTTTTCGCACAGCCCGCTCAAGTGAATCCAGACACACGGTATACAGTTTTGTTACCTTGCTTCGTTAAAGCTTCTTCCACGATGTTCCACCTCCTCCTGGTGTGTAAAAGTAATTTTAATCAGTTGTACTACATGCTCATCATCTAAAGAATAAAAAACCAGTTTTCCTTCTTTTCGGTATTTCATTAAGCCCATACTCCTAAGATGTCTTAGATGATGGGATGCTGTTGCAGTTGTACTTCCTACGATGTTAGCAACATCACAAACACATAGCTCCTTTTCAAGTGTAAGTGCATAAGCTATTTTAAGTCTTGTTTCATCTGAGAGAGCTTTGAAAATACTTGCTACGTTTAGCGAATTTCTTTTATTGATTTCATCTTTAACTCGAACAACTTTTTTCTCGTCAAAACAAGTTACTTCGCATACGTCTTGACTTTTCAACTTTTATCCACCTCATCCCAAACATTCAAACATCCATTTGAATGTATTATATGTAAATTGAAGAGGACGTGTCAACATTCAAGAGTAACTCCAGCATTTTGAAACCCTTTAATCTCAATTTGATGTAGTTTGTCGTGGTTGCACCATCTTTTGTTTGAGTAGTTCAGATATAATTCACCATAAACATTTTCATTTTGTTGTTTGTAATAAGTATGGTTAAGGTTTTTTTTATTAATTGGACACACATAAATGGTTTAGAACGGATTGATTCCCACATAAGAAAGCCCGTTTTTAACTTATTAGCAAAAACAGGCATTATCCAATAAATTAATTAGGTTACATTAAAACCCCATTCAAGAGTCAGTAGTCAGCTTTGGTTTAACATTTTTTATTACTACTTTGCTTTTTGGAATACTCGGCATGCTCACCAAGCTGTAACTTAAATCCTGATCTGGAACTTCATATTTCATTTGATTAACCAGATAATCAAGACTTACTTTCATAACTTCAATTGTGACCCATTCTCCAGCACAGCGATGACCCATAAATTGATCACCACCACCTTGTGGAATGAAGCTAAAAGGGCTTCCTTCCCATCTGGCAAAGCGCATCGGATTGAATAAATCAGGGCTTTCCCATACTTCTGGATCATGATTGGTACCATAAAGATCAAGTAATGTTAAGGTATCTTTTTTAAACTCATAGCCCTTCCAGACAAAATCTGTTTTCACCAGTGCCGCAACACAAGGAAAAAATGGAAAGAATCGGCGCACTTCCTGTATAAACATATGAAAATATTTTTTATAGCAGGATTGAAGTTTTTTCCTTTCTTCCGGATAATGATGCAATGCGAGCGCTATGAAATTGATAAATATAGCGTTCGCGACAATTGGTCTCAAGATATTGATTACTTCAACAGCAGCGGTGTTGATATCCAGAAGCTTTCCTTCTAGATCTTTATGCCAGGTAAATACATGTAAAGCAGTATCTTCTGGAGGATTTATTTTCCCATTACGCACCTTATTAATTAACTCGACAATCCACTTCTCCACGTTATTACGTGCATGTCTACCAAGCCAATGATTAAGGCCAATTGCGGCTGGAGTCTCGAACATCGCTGCTAAGTCTTTTGTCATTTTTTTAACATCAGCATCTTCTATAGGAACTCCCGCCCATTGACACGCCGTTCTGCACATAATTTCCTTCACTTCTTCATAGAGGGTAATTTTGTCTTTCCGTTCCCATTTATTTAGAGCTGTCATCCATTGAATTTTTGTAATGTTTGTTAGTTTTCGGATTCCTTGGGTAGTCATAATGGACATAAACATTTCTTTCCGATGTTTGTGATCTTGTCCATCCAATGCCTGAACACCATTTTTCCCAAACAATGTTTGAACTGCTCGATTTGGTGCTGCACTTTTCCTTTTGAATTTCTCAGGGTCATAAAAAATTTCAGTAGCTTCCATCCCGACCATGCATATTGCTTTTTTTCCAAGTAATCGTGTCTCAAAAACATTAGAATTAAAGCCTTGACGTCTATTTAAAATGTATCTATAACCCTCTCTAATGAAACTTAATGAATGATCTATTCCTTCCTCTCGAGGCATTTTACGTATTTCTGACATATCATTTACCTCCACTTCAATTAGTAATGGTTTATTTATTAACTATTCCTTATTAACTTTTAATAAACTTACACATTCTATACGGTGCTCAAATTGATATAATTTAACCTTATTAATGATAAGGATAAGGTCTTCAAACATGAAACTTTTGCATCCAAACTTGCAGCAACGGAAAGTCTTCACAAAATAAACATTGAACCGCCACACTTTATTAACGTTTTTAAAAAGAATTACATCTTTCTATTAAAGATGGAAGATGAATGTTATCTTATAGCCATCCCTAGAACAACTTATGCAAAAGAAGCCTCCCACGAAAATTTAGTGGGAGGCTTTTTTTAATTTCTTCTCTTATTCATTTAGCTAGTAAAATGCACTTATTTCTTCTCTTTAGGTACGATTTGATTCATAAAGGAAATGATGTCTTTTTCACTTAAGCTAGCGGTAGTCTTTTTTACAATTTTTCCGTTCTTATCAATCAAAACCGTTGTGGGTATCGGTCCAATCCCAAAAGCTTTAGTTACTTCTCTATCTTTATCCATAGGAATTGGGAAAGACAAGTGGTATCTATCTACGAAGTTCTTGACTGACACGTTAGACTCAGCTATGTTAACGGCTAGAATCTCAACCCCCTGATCTTTATATTTTTGATATTGTCGTTCCATATAAGGCATCTCCCGCTCACAAGGTTTACACCAAGTACCCCAAAAATTCAAGAAAACTCCTTTGCCACGATAATCAGATAATTTCACAGATTTTCCGTTCAAGTCTTTCAATACAAAATTAGGCGCTTGATCTCCAACCTGAACGAGAGAATTTTTTTCCTTAAAAAGGTTTATATAGAGCGTGTATCCAATTACTAGTACAAAAACACCTAGAATCAGACTCCTGTAAATAAATCGATTTTTTTTCATTTTTAACCCTTCGTTATCATATTTTTTTTCTTTAAAACTAATGTGGCCAAACTTCGATCACTCCTAAATAAAATATTACCTTATACATATTGCTCATTTATTTCAAACCCTTATTGAAAATATAGCAGTTAAATTTGTATAAAGTGTGAAGAAATAAAAATTAATACACATAAATAAAAACATCCTCCGGCTTTTCAGCCGAAGGAAAACACTACAAAGTTATATTAAACATAAAACCAAAATATAAAGTCACGATAAAAGCTAGACCAAAGGACAAGGCTAAAACTGGTTTCGCATTTTTTCTAAAGCTGATTAATATCAATAGCAAGAACAATACAGAAAGTAAACCTAAAATAACACCTAACATGGTTGGTTCTAATTGAATTTGGAAAGAAGACGGTATTTTACTTCCAAGGAAGTGCAGCATCCATGGAGCGGTCTCCACCGATTCATGAGGCGGTGACAAGGTTCCTAGTCTACTTGTAAAGAAAAATACGATCAATAATATAAGGCTTTCGATCCTCATCCAAGAAAGGGGTTGAAAGGACCAATCAGCCTTTGTTTTTTTAGCCAGTATCCCGTTGATGACAGCAAACACGAGAACGGGGATTATGCTGATATGTTTAAGCAGTAACATCTGACCATATGGAATAGCCCAGGAGTTAAGATATTCGCTTGGTTCCACGACTTTAAACATGATAAAGATGCCACTCATAAAAAGGATAACCACACATCCTATGGCTACCGGATTAAACCATCTTAAGAACTTCGCCCAGTTTTTTGCTTCCTTTGAAAACCAAGCTACTTGAAGTAGAATCCCTACCCAAACGCATACACTTAAGAAATGTACCGTATGAAGGAAAAAGCCTGACCAAAAAGATAGTGAGGCAACATGGCTCGCATATCCTACAGAACCTATCAATAGGAGCAGCCAAAATGCTTGCAAGTGTTTGGAACCTTTTAAGAATAAGGTCACCCATAGCATTACAGAAACAATCGCTGTGATAATCCAGCCTTTTCCAACGTTGAATTGTGTGAGAACCAAGTAAGTGGTATGTCTAAAACCAAAATCCTCTGCAAAATAATTGATGACATAAAGTACCGGGCCGAAGGAAAAGAGTAAAACCCCTAGTGGCATGATTAGCAATAGTGTTCTAGAAGTTATGATCTTCGGCTGTTTGGATTCTGGAACGTACTGTAAAATCACATGTCCAACGAGTAACGAAAAGAAAACATAGTTTAAGAATTCAGCGAACGGAATGAAACCGGTCATGACTTCATCTTCTTGATTCTGAAGAAAAAGACGATAGTGCCAATCACAAAGCCGATGATGATAAAGAATATCGGACTAAGACCCTCATCCTTTTTTGTATTCTCTTTGGTTAACCCTTTTTCTTCATCTTTTTGTTTATCAGAATCCGTTTCTGTTTCGTTTTCCACTGGTGAATCTACTTTTTCTTTTTGTTCGACTTGAACGTTGAACGGGATTTCTCCGTCAATAGGATGACCGTCCGTTCCGATTATCTTCCACTGGATCTTGTATGAGCCATTTTCTAATGAACGAGGCAACATGCCACTCATTGACTTTTCTTTGATCTTAACGGAATCAAGTTCAATCTCTTCCCCATCATCCTTAACGACCTTCATCGTACTTAAGTTCTCAACCTTTGTTTCGAATTGAAGGGTTATCTCTTTTAGTTCCTCTTTCACTATATCGCCATCTGCAGGACTTGATGATTTTAGTCCTGTATGAGCACTTGTGAGAGTTGGTACCATAAACGTAAGTAAGCAAAGCATTAACACAAATTTTTTCATATAAAATCACCTGTTTCTTTAAATTTCTGGAGTGGGTGTTGGTTTTGCATATCCCTTTTCATACGTTGAGTCAATTTTTTCTCGAATTTCTTTTATGGATTTGCCTTTGCTGTAATCAAGTACGGATTTTGCGGCAATTTCTAAACATACTCCGCACTTTGTCCCATGATCATCCCATACCAGAGAACCATCTGATTTATTTTCATTTATAAAACAATCGTAGTTATTCTTATGACCCGCTTCTTCACCACAGCCACAATAACAGGGCATCTTCTCTAATAACTCTTTATGCATAGCAGCAGCTTTATAGATAATCTGCATGTTTTCTGGTTTTTCAGATAAAAAAGAGGGAAGCGTCTCCATGTTCTTTGTTTCTTCTCTAATATCTGAGACCCCATGATCTGACTTTTGACTGCTTGATTCAGATTTATGATTGCTATGTTCAGCATTGCTCTTCTTAGGCTCATCTTTTGAACATGCCGTAGCTAATAAAAGGCATAAAACGAGCAGATAAGGTACTATTCTATTTATGTTCACAGTTTCTCACTCCTAAACAGTTAGCGGTTTAGCTTCAACGTTATTGTAATAAAAGAAAAGCCCCTCGTATAGACGGTTCACAATATATACATATATAAACAAATAAAAAAAGCAGTGAGTTGTCTCGCCACTTTTCACAAAGTAGTAAATAAAATTCACTTATTATTTTGTTTATAATTTCAGCAATCTATAAGATCATTCCTGCACACTTTTAAATAAACATATATAATCATTGTTTTTTACTTCGATTTTCTTCTTCTCGTTTATGACCTTCTAATAACAAATGGAAGAAGAAGTCGATCCCTTTGTTAAATCCTAAATATTTCGCACAAAAATATGGAATGATTTTAATGTTAGTGAATCTAGTAAACTTGTATAATTTCATCTCTAGCTGGTAATCCTTTAATTATGGGGTGAATACGATGTTAAACAAGAAGAGAAGGAATTTATTTTTAATTGTATTTTTATTTGGTATTTTTTTATTGAATGAGAAAAATGCTTTTAGTTTCTTTAAGGAAAATCAATTGTTGGATATAATAGAAGGGGTAAAAAAACAGGAAATAGAAATAAAAAATTGGTCTATGTTAATAAAGAAACCTATTGTTCAAACGAAAAGCAAAATTGAAATTAATAAAAAAATAGAGCAAATTAAAACTGAACAAAAAGGATTTACATGGTCGATCGAACCTTCACAAGGAAAGCACTATAAAATGATAGGGATGAGGAAAAATTTTACAGGGAATGTCAGTGAGAGAATATTGATTATCTTTTATCCTGTAGAAAATAATAGATATAATTTGAGTGTCACATACGCTGTACTTGGTAAAGGCTGGAACAGAAATGAATGGAATCGCATTTCAAAGGAATACGAGTCGGAAATGAATCGCTTTTCTGTATTTTACGCCGTTGAAGGTGTTAAAAAGCTTAAGGAACCACTAAAAACGGAAGCAACAAAGTTATTAAATCGGTTCTCTGCAAATACAGTAGAGGGTTTGTATGAAAAAAACTTCATATCAGTATCTGCTTATAATAAGATTTGGAAATCAAAAATTCCATTAGGAAATCAAAAATTTATGAATCTACACATTTCTTATCGAACTTCAAACGGTAATAATAATGATACAACCGTAACGATCGGCACCCCTATTATTACATCGGAGTATTAAAGCTGTTTTTCGGTTTGCTTCATAAATTTTTAACGTGTTAAAAAACTTTTACATGTTTGATATCATTATTATAAGAACATATGATAAATAGAACTTATCCCAACCCCATTTTTGTGTAGATATAGAAAGGTCATGCCTACTTAGAGGCATGACCTTGTTGTTTACGCCGTATATAAAAAGTTTAAGATTTGAACACTATTTTAATAACATCTTCATCATCACTCTTTAATCCTTCGTTAAAAATTAATTTTGTTTTAAAGTAATAAGACTCTTCTTGTCGAGACGCTACAAGTGATGAAGGCAGTTCGAAGGTAAATGGAATCCTAGTTTCTTCGTCTGCGTTTATGATTGTAGAAGTATGAATAGTGAAAGACTTAATTACTTGCTCCGTCTGCTTATTTATATTTTGATAAATAAGATCGCAATCTACTCTTCTAATTCCTTGTTCGATAATCCCTCCGTTTATATTGAAGTGCCCGACTACAATCTCACCAGGATAATAAGTGTCCTTCTCTAACAATAAGTCAATTTTCGCTGAACCAATTCCAATTAATGCTGTGTACTTTCTAATTAACATATAGGTCCCTCCATATTAAAAGATAAATTTCCAGTTTCAATAGTGACAAAACATTAGCAACAGCCTAGTGAAAGAAAAAAGACCTATGCTATTTTGCGGCATAGGTCTTAGAATTCAAAAAAGACCTCTACCAACAGGTAAAGGTCTTGCTAACAACAGCGTGTTGCCAATACAGCCGAGAGTAAACTCCGAATTGACGACTATACTGTAAAAGCTACTCCCCTTTAGGAGAAATATATTTTTTTCTGAAATCTCTTTAGATAGATATCGGTCATTAAGCTGTTTTACTGACCGTGTTAGAATAAATTTTTTCCAGAATGAAAGTGCATAAAGCACTGCAAACATTAACTGAATACACTACATCTCTCATGTAATCGCTCTCCAATTCATACTCTGCTAACAATTCTTTCAGAAAAAAAGATACGCTTTCTTTAGAGTAATCCTTTACCGCAGGCAAGGTCAGTCGATTTACCAAATTCAAAGTCTTTACCTTATTATCTAATGTTGCTTCATACTTCACGTGAGGTATCATGTAATCTTTAAATTCCCACCTTTGATTATGTGGAACGCAAAAAAAGTCAGTAACAAAATGGCAAATGACACCCATTTCAATTTCAATTCTTTTTTGTTTTTGTTTATCTAATAAATGGATTGCTGGTGTATTAATAAGAGCAACAACTTTATCTACGACAAAATCAAAACTCTCTTCTATATAATGTTTTCGTTTGGCAAGTTCAGGAACAAAATCTGGTTTCATATTAGCCCAATAGAATGTTGATTTGTTTAAGTCATACTGAACATTTTCTTTAACATGTGTCTTTATATGAAAAGCCATCACTTTATGTGAATATGCAAACAGAATAAACAGTCCTTTCTAATAGAAACATTATTTTCATAAACATAGTACATTCGTGAAATTTAGTCAACTTGTGTAATGTTTTTATATGTTATTAATTAATCGATTACCGATAAATGTCCCGGTCTAATAAGCTATGTTAAGGAAACATGAAATGGATAACCTAAATTCGAATAAATGATAAAGTACTGTATACACCGTATTTTGGTTAATACTCATTGTAAGCTCTGGCTTCTCTATGTGTGCGTATATTGCCTTTTTGATTGAATAAGATAATTTAAAACCCTCTTTAAAAACTTTGTAATTTCTCTCATATTCCCAGTTTAGAATCCCAAAATGATTATGGTATATCTACAAACACTAAGAAAAAATGACCTTGGAGGGTTTATAATTGAAAAGATGGATGCTTTCGTTAGGATTAATGACAGGACTCCTTGCATTGTCAGCTTGTAGTTCTGGAGAAGCTTCAGATTCAGAAGCTATTGTAGAGTCGAACGTGGGAGAAATCACGAATGAAGATCTTTACGCTAAATTAAAAGCTCGATACGGAGAACAAGTTCTTAGCCAAATGGTTGACCAGATGGTACTTGAAAAAAAGTATAAGGTAACTGACAAAGAAATAAAAAAAGAAATAGAAAAGATCAAGAAAGAATCTGGCGGGGAAGATGCGTTCAAAAAGCTTCTTGAACAGAACGGAATTACTGATGAAAAAGCACTTGAAGATCGTATAAAAACTATGCTCGTCAGCCAAAAAGCCACAACAGATGGCGTGAAAGTTTCAGCAGAAGAAATGAAGAAAGCATTTGAAGAAAAATTCAAAACTGAGGTTAAGGCTAGTCACATCCTTGTTGACGATGAAAAAACAGCACAAGAAGTAAAAGAAAAACTCAATAATGGTGGAGATTTCGCAAAGCTAGCAGAAGAGTATTCAAAAGATCCTGGATCAAAAATGAAAGGTGGGGATCTTGGCTTTTTTGGTAAAGGAGCCATGGTACCTGAATTTGATAAAGTTGCTTTTACAATAGAAAAAAATAAAGTAAGCGATCCGATTAAATCTAATTATGGCTATCACATCATTAAAGTGACTGATAAACGAGAGAATACTTTTAATGATAAAGAAAAAGAAATAGAAGAACAAATAAAACAAGAAAAAGCAAAACCAATTACTGAAATCGTAGAGAAGCTTCGCAAAGATGCAAATGTAAAGGTTAATGACAAAGAGCTAAAAGGGATCTTAGAGAAGAAGCAAGAACAAACTCCTCAAATGCCTCAATAATTTTTTTTTCAAAACTCGTTTTCGTAAATAAATAGCAAAGAATTCAAAAGAGCATCTAATACGATGCTCTTTTTTGATGGGATCGTAAAGGTAAAGACCACCATTTAGTAAACATCATACGTATAAAATAAAACTTAAATTGTGCTGGTATTGCTTTTATTGTGTCAGCACATTATTGTGCGCTTCAAAGCATTTCCGATTGTGAATCACAGTAAAGATAAGGGGAGCGTTTTCTCTCCTTTAAGGTACTTGGACATTCCATTTCTGAGAAAATAAGAAATAAAGGAAGAGATTTTCATCTCCTCCTTCTATGCTTTACATGCAGCCTTTTTCTTTTAAGCTTGTATAGTCTGCATCGGCATTTACTATCAGATGATCTAATACATCAATGCCAAGCATCTTGCCGGCTTCTGCTAATCGCTTCGATACTGCAATGTCTTCTCCGGATGGTGTGATATCTCCACTTGGATGCTGGTGCGAGACGATAATCGAAGCTGAGTTGTTTAAGATCGCCGCCTTGAATACCTCTCTTGGGTGAACAATACTTGAATTAAGAGCTCCTACATGACATCGGTGGACGGCTACAACTCTATTTTTCGTATTGAGACACATCACGAGAAATACTTCCCTGTCTTCATCTCCTATGAATGCAGCTGCAATCTTTGCTCCATCGATTGGTGAACGAATCATGTGACTCTCTCCTTCTCTCACCTCTGCGATAACTTGCTTGATTTGAAGAATTTCATACAGTTTTTCCATGCTTCAACAGCTCCCTTCTTTGTTTGAAGGCCAACTAATCTTTGCGATAAGAGCTGTCAAGGGACTTGAAGTTTGTGCAAGTTTTTTGGAGTGTTATCAAAAAAGTTCACAAAGTTTGCGGAGAGATAGCGAAGCATCCCTTTACTGATCTCATGAGCGAACGATTACACTTAAGAGAACAAAGAGGAAAGAGAAAATACTTTTTATTTTTCGGTTAAAAAGTACATCTAATAATTTAATTCTTGCTATTGACCTTCAACAATCGCACCAGTTAGTTGAAAAGAAGATCTTTGATAAGGAGTAACCTACCCCATTTTAATTGGTATTTGTCAGCCACCCTCTATACAAGTTGCAGTAGAGCTCCCAACAGCAGTATTTAATTTTTCAAGAAGTATAGATAGATGTTGTTCTTCCACTAATGTTTCTAAGGATTGATTTATAATTGGGATACGATATTTATTGAAAATTTCTGCCGTCATTTCCCAAACTTCAACTATTGCTCGGGGGGACATATTTGATTGTATAACCACTCTATTCTCCTTTTGCTTAATTTTATTTTAGATCTGATTCAATAAACCTCGCCTTTTGTTCAATAAAATAGTATACTTCTCCTTTTTGAAGAATTCACAAAGTTAGTGCAATCTAATTTAAAACGTTGTTTTTTACTAAAGCTTTATAGTAAAAATACAATAAAAAATAAGGTGCAAGATATGAAAGAAAAGTCCAACCTATATTCCAATTGTTACTGTATTCAACCCTTCCAATTATTAGATAAATGAACTCTAGTCCTGTTGTTACTAAAGAAAAAACTAATATAGTGAATAAAGCTTTTTTGTATTTTCGTATTAATAATATAAGTAAGAATGCCAAGATACTGTATAAACCTAAATTGAATGGCAGCTCAGCAATGGTATCATCATCAAATGGTTTTACGTTCCAAAAACCAAAATAAAAACCGAGTTCATCAACAAAAAAGGCTAATACACTTCCGAATGGAGCTATCGTTAATAGAAGTGCTTTATTCATTTTTTTGTGAAACATTAATATTATAGACCAGGGAACTAGGAAGGCAACAAAAATGTTAAAGAACATAATTAAATAATCACCCCTATCATTTTTCCTCTTATCCTTTCTAAATTTGACTGTTTCTATTGGTAATTAACACAAACTATCCCATAAAAGAGTTATTCTTGAGTGGAGGACTAAAAAATGTAAAAATATTATTTACTCCCTGCCATAAAAGGAACTTTATTCATCCCTTATGCTTTAGGTGAACATTCTACATTATTCATTTAACATCCTGCTTTTCAACTAACCCTTATTCTAATATCTGGCCCATTGAATAAATATAAGAAAAAAGATGTCCTTTTTAGCAAGACATCTTTCATTTTTATAATGGTTCAGCATCTAATTGTTCAAATCCATTGACTAACCACTTCTCTCCTTCCTTTTGTAAAAAGACTTCCAAAGTAATACGAGAGTTTTCTTTTTGATTATTAGCTAAAGATGTTATAGTCTCCTCAAATGTAACGACAGCACTACTGTTCTCACCTTCATTTTTGATGTAAACCCTTGAATCATTGACTTCATGTTCATAGAGAAGCTTTTCCCCTTCTTCAGTAGAAAAGTACTTGTTGAACAGTTCTTGTGTTAATACTGTTTTTGCTTTTTCACATCTTTGTTCAAGTTGATCATCTTTCACATGAAACATGGACTGTATAAAAACATTAATGCTCTCTTCAATCTTTGCATTTTCAGTTTCGTTGACTTCTTTTTCGTTCATTCTAGTATTGGTTTTTAAAAATTGTATTTGATCTTCTTTTCGTTCAACTTCTTTTGTAAGTCTATTAATTTGGACAGCTTGCTGATCGATTGTTCGAAAGCCGAACCAGATAAGTAGAATTAATATAATCGTGAAACCTAATAAACCTGTCTTTACTATGAATTCCTGTTTCAAATTTTCCTCCTCCCTATAAACCCAGTAGAGTATGTGGATTTAGGTGATTACTCCATTTGGATTCTTTAATTTCAAAATGGAGATGGGGACCTGTTGAATTTCCTGTGCTACCGCAAACTCCAATATTCTGACCGCTTTTGATCGATTCACCTTTTCTAACATTCGCCTCCGATAAGTGAGCATAACCGGAATATAAGTTATCTCCATGTTTCAATATAACTAAATTCCCATAACCTGCAGCTCCGTTTTTATTTTTATGAAAACCAGAATAAACGACTTTTCCTTCACTTGCTGCATGAATAGGTGTTACATGATTGATACAACCAAAGTCGATACCTTTATGATTCTCTTTGCTACCATCAGACCAAGTTCTCCATCCGAATCCACTGGTTACGTTCTTCAAACCTTTTATAGGAGACGACCAATCCCCCTTTCCTGAAGCAGGAAGAGTGTAATCATAGTACTGCAAAACGGCATCCACATAGCCAATATCTCCATAGCAAGCTTGCTCCGCTAAAGATTCAGGGCGTACGCAGCTATAAAGTCCAGTGTGTGCTAACTTTTGATATTGTTGTTGTGAAAATGCAATCGCTAGCTCTTTTGTATACTGCCCTCCATTTTGGTTCACATAGTCGATGAAGCCACTACCAAAATTATAGCTTTGAATGGTCGTTTTCAAATCACCCTCTGCTTCCTTAAGCATTGCAGAAAAGTACTTTACACCTTGCTCAATAGATTTTTCAGTATCTTTAATACACCCAACACTTCCACATAAGCTTTCACTCGCTTGCATTGGATCGTCACCTTTTCCTCCCGACTCTTGCATCATAATAGCAAGTAGAACACTGACATATTCGCTCACTTCGTATTCTTTTGCGTATTTCTCTACCGTTGCTTTATGTTTAAGGACATTTTGACTGACATTAGCCGTTCCTTCTTCTAACGTATTGTTTTTACCACCAAATAATTGATCAGCCATCATTAATACCATAAAGGCACTTCCGAAAAGCAGTCCAATAAATAGAATGATAGGTAGCAGATATTTCAGTACCAATACCCATATGGCTGTCTTCACTTTTACTTCTACAGCTTGTCTTATCAACTGGCATCCCTCCTAATCCTTGCTAGACGAACGAAGTCGGGGTGTTCGATTTAACTTTCCATGGGTCTGCTCCAATTGATTTTCGAAAGTCTTATCTTTTATTTGGTACGGGTTTCTTGCTGAAGATTGAGTCCGTTTAGGAGAGGTCATCGATTCTATTTTTTGTTTACGTGCATTTAATTGCTCGTTCTTGTCAGGGTTAGTGATTTGATTGGATGGTGAAGTTTTCTTATTTTTCATTAAGAAATTCTGTTCATCCTTATTGAATGATTGATGTTTTAATTTCTTCGGTTTCCGGTATTGGGATGGTAAGAATGAAGAATGGGAAGATGATTGTTCCATGGCAACAGCGGTGTCTTGTTTGGGTTGGTTGGGATATTTAAAGCTTCTTGAATGGGAACTACTAGTCTTTCCATTGGGACGAATAGGATGAACGTTTCCTGAATGTCTGCTTGAAGAGCTGTCTTGATCATTGGTATTTGTATTTTTTATTGCTGAGAATCTTCTTATAGGTTGACGAAGTTGTGAAACAGCACCTTGCATACCTCGTTTTGCTTTACTAATAGATTTACGATTTAAAGTAGATGCCCCCATTTGATGAAGATTTGGTGTAGCACCCTCTAACATACTAAGAGCAAACTGACGCTTGGAGTACATGAAGACGATTGCCACACAAAACATGATTTGAATAAAGATTCTGTAATAAATGTCATCCGACATGTTTGTCATCTCATACCCCAATGAAATAAAACTAGTCGCCACTAGTACAAAGAACATCGTCACTGACTTAAAAAGAATGAGAATGGTTGTCCCTTTCAGGTATCTGCCAACCAGTGCTTCAAAACTTGGAAACAGACTGATAAAAATCATGATGGGTGCTAAAAGCAGCATCATGATAAAAGCGAACTGCAGCATCACACGAATTAATGCGATAAAGAAAAACACGACACCTTGTATAACCGTTGAAAGTATCATAACGAGAATGTAACCGGCTTGCTTCCATCCATTACCCGCAAAGATATTTTTGTTATCGTATTGATCATATTCTTTCTGAGCAATTTCTTCTCGTTGTTTTACCCCTTCCTCAATTCTTGGGTCTGCTTTTAAGTAGTCACTGATTCGATTAGTATCTTCGGCCAGTATCTTCTTTTCCTGTGTAGTCCCATACTGTAGTAGTAGGTAAGGTTTATAGATTAACGCATCAAATACTTTATTCTCAATGCCAATAGAAACATTTTTTGCTGTGTTCTTATCAAAGCTATTAAACTGAAAAGCATCATCATCATTAAGAGTTGGATTGACACTCATTACAGCATTTTCTAGTGATGTAGAAAGACCATGTGCAAGGTCGATATAATTGAACTTCTTAGATTGAATGGAAAATAGGAGAGTAAGGCTTAGTAGAATTAGAGTTAATAGTTTAAAGAACGCCTGCCAGTTTTGTTGAATATAGGATCTTACAACGATTCCAATGGAAGCTACAGACAGTGCAAACAAGCCAAAATTAAATGTAAGGGTGCCGGCAGTTCCAGCTGTTATTTCATGGACGGCATCCTTTGTCATGTCCACTACATCGAGCGAAAAGAGTTGATAAACGACCATCATCGTGATTTGTGAAAGTACAATATTGATCATCCAAAAAAAGTTTTTCACCGCAGTTGCAGTCGCCGAACCTGTTTTCGCTGCGACATCCCACCAGCCATCATCCGCGTATGACATTAACTCATACGCAGATTCATCTCGTTCTTTCGCCTTTCTTTCCGTTTCTTCTGCAAAAACCACACTCGATTGAAATATGAGCAGAAGTAAGAAAAAGAAGGAAAGGAAAAATGGATGTTTCACATCCTTCACCTCCTCTAGTAATTAACACATTGATCGGAGTTAGATTTATAATTATTTGTTCCATAGGAGATTTTATAATCTTTCATAATAAAATCTCTATTATATTTATCATCCTTCGTTTTCCAGGAAACAATATAATCGCCCTTAAATTCTGATTTTCCATTTTCGATAGCTTCACAAGCTTTTACTAGCTGAATATCTTCTGCAGAATAATTCCCATCCTTAATTACTTTTTGTTCCAGTGCTTTCTTTGAAACGGCTTCATGAGTCTTTTTTCCATCAAGTCCAAGTTCGTTTGTCCCACATCCTCCTAAAAGGAAAACCCCTAATCCTATTAAAATCATTTTTTTCATAAGACTCTCTCCTCTCATGTTCAGCGAAAAGCTTCTTCCATTTGTACGGCTTGTGATTCTTTTTCAGTCGTTTTGAATGCTTCAAACCATTCGTCAAACAGGATATCAATTGCGATGGCTTGATTGCGGCCAAGATGGTCTTGGAATAGACACATACCCGACTTCAGAGAACTGACTACTTCGATATTTGCTTGGTTTTCCTCCATATCATAAAAACGTAAGATAGGTCTGATCGAATCATCTGACTTAGGACGGAACGAAAACTTGATTCCGATCTGTTCTTTAGTGGTGTCTACATTGAAGTCATCGAATGCTTGTGTAACAAGAACAATGTCTGTTCTCAGTGATCTGCCTGTTCGTAACATTTCATCGATAAGGTTCTGTCCATCTGCTGATCGTTTGAGTGTCCATGCTTCATCAAAAATGATCATGGCTTCTTCCTCTTGATTGGTAGAAAAAGTATGAACATATTTAGAGATTGACATCATCAGGCAAAGACCGATACGTTCTTCCTCGTTCATGTTTTCAGATGCAGGCAAACGCAGCCCCTGTAGTCCTAGTACATTAATCTGCTTTTGAAAATCAAGTCCTTTAGAATCTTCCTTTCCAAATAACATTCTCCCTAGTCCGTGCCGATATTTTTCAATGAATTTCCCAAGCGTATGATCTTTCTTCTGAATTCTTTGAAGTACTCCTGTTAGAGTAGGATTACTTTCTTGGTTAACTTCGTCAATGATGGCGTCATAGATTGTTACACTTTCATCACGAGATCCTCTAACTTCTGCTAACGTATTTAAAATCATCATTGCTGTTTGAATCGCTTGGTCGCCTTTTAAAAAGACGAGTGGATCTAGAGCACCGTGATACACACTATCTTCAGAAAGATGAATAAAGTTGATACGTTCGTATAGCGAGCGAAATTCTGGAATTTCACCAAATTTCTTGAGTGCCCTTTGATAATACCGTTGAAATTCATTCTTCGGATCAATATAGAGCACTTTTGAACCAAAAAAGGTACTCCAAGTAAAGAAATTCTTAACAAGCATCGACTTTCCGCTGCCTGGGGGACCAGTTATCAGGATGTTCCCATTCGTATGATCAGCTCCTGAGATTGCCTTTTTGGTCAAAAGGGGATTAAAGATGACTACGTTATTATTGATCTCTCTCGCTTGTTCCACATGAGATAATTTCTTTCCAGTTACCACTTTCCCTAGAACCATGCCAAACCGATTTCCTACACGATTGTTCAAGTTCATCCCAGTTTGTGCCAGATAAGATTCATCGACAACTTGTTCGAAGTACTGATAATCCACATATGAAGCTGGTAGGCTTTGTGAAAAAAGAGTAAGTTGGTCTACCAGAGGTTTTGTGACTTGAAACCCCGTATTTTTAAATAATGTTTGAAGAGCTCCTATCTTTTCATCCAATCCATTTTTACTAACGTCTGAGACAACAAGCGTAAATGTCATGAACAATAGCTGCCGTTTATTGGACTTTACATCATCAAGTAAGGTTGTTAGTCTGTCAGATGCCATCTCGACAATTCGGTCATCGTCTGCGGTATGAGTGGATTGAATTTCACGATCAAAGTTTGTGAATCGACGTTTTAATTTTCTCACTTGCCGAGCATTAGATCCGTTTTCCTTAAAATGATATCGAATCTGTATTTCAACAGGAAACGAAACACTCTCTAATATATCTTGAATGAAACGATAACCTTCAATAAAAGCCGGCATTTCAATGAAAGGCAGAAACGTTAAAAATTCTTTATGATTTTCGTGTGTAACGGTTAAGTAGCCGTACTCGTTCTTAATGACACCCTCTGTTAGATTATAAGAACCTTCAGGTATCGAAAAAAGATCACTGGTCCGATGAAACATATAATAGATCAGTTTATCCATCTCATCTTCACTTAGCTTTTGGAGGTGTTTAAGATTGGAAGCTTTAGAACTAAAGGTACGTTCCAACTCTTCGTAATAGCTAAAATCATCTTCTGCCTGCGTCTGAAAAAACATCATTTTAGAAACATCTTCTCTTACTCTCTTAAAAAAGAGGGAGATTAGTTCACCTGCGTTTGCGGATACTGCATCATCTGTTTTGTTCAAATGAACGCCTACATATACATCGTATTCATGTAAGAACACTTCTTCCTGTAATACCCTTGAAGCACGGTTGAAGTACTTATGTCCGATATCTGAAAACTCACCTTGAACAATATGCTCATTTACCACTTTCGTAAATGTGTCAAAGTCAAATCTCTTTGGAAGAATCATAATGTGATAATCATATTCTTCTTGTGTTAAGAATGCAGCCGTGTTTTCCATATAGCGTTTAAAGTCGTTATCGCTGTTTAATCTGACATACTCTTCATCGAGCCGATAAAAAGCCCAAACCTGCTTGCGTTTGTTAAACGCCATATTCATATGACGGTGTGCGATTGGAAATTCCAATACGTCTTTCAATGGCTCTCACCTTCTTTTTTTAGAAGAAATGGTTCAAACGTTATTTCTTTCTCCAATTGGTCACTTGCTACTTCGATAAAATGTTCATAAGACATGTTCTTTGTTCTGTAAAAAGTAATACGGTCTCTAACAAAAGGAATAACCCCTTTATGGTCATACTTCAGATTGAAAACAATGAATGTAATCACACCTGGGATAACGGTCAAAAGTATCAGCCAGTTCTTTACGAAAAAACGAAACAGATTGGTGTCATTTTTAATCCCAACAAGTACAAAAGATAATAAAAGAACGGCTGCAAGAACGATAGCAAAGATCATCTTTCTGACTTCAAGTCCGTTGGCGAATTCAATCGACCAGATTCGGTAGATTTTGATGGGGTACTTGTATTCCTGCGTATAATTTTCTCCCTTCATCCCACTCTCCTCCATCCATTTTACGAACCAAAATGTTTATTGAAACAACGCATTTCCGAGACCTTTTGCTAGCTCTTGTAGTTGCGGACCGAAAAAGACAACGACCAAGCAGCATAAACCAAGCGTTAGACCTGACCAGAACTGACCCCAATCTTCTCTTGTATAAGCGACTAATGCCCGAATGACCATGATTAAAAGGACTAAGAAGCCAATCTGCGAGATCAGGTTTTGAGTCACTTCCTGAAGACTAAAATTTATCATCGTTTTTCCCTCCCTATTCGATTCGAGTAATAAAGAACTTATTGTTTTCTTTTTCAAGCTTTAACTCATAAGAATAAAGATCACTCATTGATGTCTCACTGTTCTGGTAATGAACATCAGCATTTACCGTGTATCCAGAATCCATTTTCACGGCTTCACGCACATTCACGTCTTGAAGTGTCTGGTCTTCTAACCCCCCAGTAACGTCAGCCATGAATGGCAACTTCTCATCGCTCACTCCATATGAAGTGAAAAAATCGTTTAAGAAAGACTCCAGGAGTTTTGTTTCAGTAGAAGTGACCGGTTCTCCTTCCGGCATTTTCCCTTCATAAGACATGGTAGTCTTTAAATCTTCTTGAATCATATTGGGGTTCTGATAGACCGCAAAACCCTCTCCGTTACTTGTTACTGGAACTATGATATCTGTTTCGTATTTAGTAGTATTCGGAATTGATCTACCGTCTTTTTCTTGAACCTCAGTAATTTCATAGACAGTCTGAAATTTGACCTTCGCTTCACGGTTACTGAGGTGTTTTGTATCAATGTATTGCAGATCAGTGACTCGTCGCTCTCCTTTAAAATCTTTCAAATCTGCGACACGTTTTAAATCAAATCCTGATACAAAGTACTCTGAGAGCTCACCTTTACGGTCTTGGCGTTCTTTTTCGTCTTTAGGTACAGTTAGATAACTTTTTAGAAAATCTTCGGTAAACACTTCGATAGAATCAGAATACAAAAGATTAGTTTTCTCTACTTCTTTTAGCTGGTCATGAACATTTTCTTCAGAGGCTTTGACGGAATTTCGGATGGCTTGATATTTCGTAAAGAAAACCACATTGAATAACAGTGATAGAAACATAACAGAAAAAAAGAGGATAGACGCTGTTTTTGCAGCGTTTTTTCTTGAATAGGATAAACGGCGTTTGTTTTTTGAAGTGGATTGTTTTTGTTTAGAAAAAAGCATAGACTGATTCACTCCCTTCAACCTTCTGCCAACGGATGGCGGACATAAATGATTTCTGGGTGAACTGATTCTCTTGATGCCTTTCTAGCAAAAATAAATTGTCCTTGACGTAAATCTCTTATTTCGTCGGGGGATATCTTAAATTTTTGAACATGCCGCAGTGTACCTTTGTCGGCTTTTAAATCAACTCGTTTTAAACGACCTTCTTGTTTTTCAGTTGTGATCGTCAGATCGATATCTTTGAATGTGCCAAGTGTGTTTGCCCAGGAATCAACTTCATCTGGATTGTTGGTCTGGCCGATGGCATACGTATTCGTATTCCCTACAACTTGCTTGGCAAGGTACGGATCATTCTTTTCAAGATCGGCTAGCGTTTGAGTCGCGATGATGCAATGAAAACCGGCAGAACGTGATTTGTTTACGGTATCTACAATTTTATCATTTGCATAGACTGAAAACTCATCATAGATTGCGAGGATGGGTTGATCTTTTAATTGATTACGGTTCCGATATGAAACCAGATAGTTAATATCTAGTATTAAAAAACGTGCGATGACTTTGATAAACTTGTCATAGATCAATCCATCAAAACTGACAAATAATGCTTCCTTCTCTTCACTGATTCGGATTAGATCCAGACTATTATCGGTCTCTTCAAAAAGATGCCCTAACTCGCTGTCTAACAAGAGATAGATCTGCGTACGAACGGATGAAGCATTTTTGAATAAATGATTCTCTCCTGCCTCTTCATGACGGTACCGTTTAAACAAACGTTCATAATTTTTTTCAGCCCGTTTGCTTCTTACTGGTTTTACTTTTTGTTTTGGAGCTTTCCCCTCTGGCTTCTTCGTATCTTTAGTTGGCAAAAATGAAGAATAGGAAGTGCTTACCACTGCCATTTCTGCTTGTTCTTCTTCTTCCACTTCGATAACATCTTGATTTAATACTTCAAGAATTTCATTTGGATCTAAATATTTTGCAAACGTCCATAAGTCCCGGGTAAATTCATAATCATCGATAAACTGAATAAGAGCCTGAACGAGAGACGTTGAAATGGAAGAATAATAATCACTCTCTGTTTCAATTAACTGCTCCAGTTTATCTTTAATAACGGTTGGTCCTCCATACTTCAAAGGATTGTATGTTAATTTCCCTTTATCAGAAAACACTTTCAAATTTCTGTCGTATCGTTTACATAAAGTTTCCACTTCTTCAATACTTTCAGATGATCCCTTCCCATCGATAAAGATAAAGGGCAGGTTCTTTATCAGTGCGTACTCTACAAAATTTAAAAGTAAAATTGTCTTCCCACCTCCTGTTGTGGCAGGAATAAACATATGTTGATTGATCTCTTTAAAATCCATGTAGTATGGCTTCCCATTTTCGGTTATTCCAAGAAGCAGCTGATCTTGTTCCTTCTGGTTCCTCCATTTCTTTTGCGCTTTTAGTGTCAGTTGGAACCGGTTCTTTTTCACTTTTTGATAGTGTGAAGACGATTTAAATGTATCCCGTTTTTCCTCTGTTGATTTTACTCGTTTTGAACGGTGGTAATCCGTCATCAGTGACCAGCCATATGAAACGAATAATCCCCCTGACATATACAAAAACAAAGAAGTATTTGTAAACTCCATCTTCTGTTTTACGATTCGCTCTAACCATGTAACATCAAAAGGCAGAACGCCATACAAACCTAAATAACTATAAGGATTAGTGTAGACGATAAAACAAAAACTGATCAATCCTAACACAGCGCATGAAAGGTGAATCCTGTTTTGTTTTACGATACGAAATAAGATAAAGAAAGGTAGAGAAAAAACTAATAAAGGAAAAAAAGCAAAAACACCTATCAACATCGCAATGCCTAATCCGAATTCTTTTCCTAAGTCTTCATTGCTTTTCGGCAAAGTGCAATAACCTCCTTATCAACTCCAGCTGCAACATATCGCTGACTATTCCTGTCTGTTGCGCATAAGAGATGACGGTATCACGGATACACTCATTCTCACACAGATACCTGACTTGGTTATACTGACCGTTAAGAATCTCATTTCGGTAACGATTCATTTTTTCGATGTAGCGCTTTGAAGATTTTCGGGTGAGTTCTACTTCACATGCGATCCTTTCACCATTCTCCAGAAGTACAAAATCCGGAATGCGATCCGCGATTCTCTTTAACAATGTTGTGTTTCTTCGGTCTGCTTTAGTAAAGTTCTGCTCGATATACTCACTCCTAAGTTCACGCTCTGTGATGAACTCAAATGGCTGGCCTGTTTTCTCAGCAATATTTTTAAGTGCTAGGATACAATCGATCATGACGAGTTGATGATTAAGGGTAGAGTAGTTAAATTTTGTAAACCGCGTTAATGAACTTCCGAGATATTCGACACCGCTTGGGCGCATGGCTAAGATCAATTGATAACCGATCTTCTCTTCAGTCAAAAAACCTAATGATAGCAATTTGCGCTTCGTTTGATAGACCGTGACATGTGAAATATTACCCTTTAGAAAAGCTGAGAGCTGAGTTGTCGTAATGACTCCAAAGCGATTGATAACTTGCAGTACTTCTTCTTGTTTTTCGGCTAACAGATTCATAGGCATCATTTCCTCTCCAAAGAAATCCTCCCTTCAATCTTTAACCAAATCGACAATTGATCAACAACTAAAAATCATTAGCTTCTTTTAAATCTCTTGACCTTGAACTTACCCACCTCCTCTACTCAAAAATCACTTCTCTTTAAAATCTATTAAATCCCTAAATTATACTGGAATAATATCACAGTCAAATATATACAACAATAGGACGTCCGCTCTATTTATACATCTGTCTTTCCACCTTGTGCTCCCGTGACCTCACAACACATGATGTTGGTGGTGTGAGGTCACGGGATTTCCACGGCGATAGCCTGGAAAAACAAGGTGGATTTTCCTTACTAGTCAATGGATACGGACGTCCTTCACCTTTAAAATGAAAATCAGGCTGATTTCGCACATTTTAAACACATTTTTAATGACCTTTGGAGAGGAATTTTAGCACAAACCTGTAATGTATTAAAAAACAAGTAAACATTTTTATAAATTATTTAATTATAAAAATAAATGAAATACACACATTTGTTTCCTAGCTTAGTCTCCGGTTCAAAATCTTCTTATCCCCTTTGATGATGACCATATAGTTCCTGCACATCTCATAGAGTCGCGATCCTAACGCTTCGTCCACTGCTTCTATTTCATCCACTGTTAATTCGGATGAAATTAATACTGGCAGATGGTTTAAGTAGCGGTAGTTGATAAGAGCATACATTTTTTCAATCTGCCATTCCGTTGCTCTTGGTCGTCTTAGTTGCCCTACTGGTTTGAATAGATCATCAATGAAGAGTACGTCTACCTTTTTCATCCGAACCATCTTTTCTTCTAGCTTTTCAAAATCGTCTTTTAGATCATCAAAGCCTTCAACATATGGAAAATATAGAACAGATATTTGCATCTTCTTGATTAAATGATTAGCTATAGCAGTCAGAAGATGCGTTTTACCCGCACCTGGTTGTCCGAGCAAGGCAATACTGTTTGTTCTCATTCTCCGGATATCACTAAAGTCTAAGATATATTCCTGGGTACATTGATAAGCATCTTTTATCAATTGATCCTTTCCTTCTGTGATAAAGTTGCTAAAGCTGTTATTACTGAATTCATCTGTGATTTCTGATGACCGAAGAAGTTTTTCAACATTTTTTTGTTTGATGCAGCTGCACCTTTCAGAATAGCTATCATGCCATTCCCATGCATTATCAGGACCACAGACTTTACCAAGATAATAATCAGACTCAGGTACTTTACTGGCAGGAACACAAGATTGTGTACCTGAGTTCCAATGCCATTCTGTATCTTTGTGTACACGATAAAAGATGATCTCTTTGTCTTTACATTTTGTACAATGATAATCATCTAGCCTTTCGGATGCGACCAACCTTTCCGCCGGTAATTGAAAATGCTTTTGACATAGAGATTCGATTATATGGTTCAGACGACTTTCCATTATTAATCTCCTTTCGATGACTTGCAAATTGAATATCCAGGGATTTCACATCATCTAAACTTTGAACATAGCTTTTAACCCATTTTGAAAGTATGCCTCTTGTATATGTCCACGAAGCTTTATCACAAGCAACAGACCTTTTTATTGCCTCTATCACTAGCTCTTCATTCAATACTTTTGTCCAAACATTTATCTCATTTATAATTTTTTGAGATGCCTTTCCTATATGCTTTTGGAAGTATTCATGCACTTTTGTAGTTTTGTTCTCATTCTTTTCTTCTTTCGTGTTCTTAAATGCATTTTCTATATTTATATCTTTATCTATTTCTATATCTAATTCTTTATCTATATCTGTTGCGTTACTATGCGTTACTGTAACGTTACATGTATCGTTACCTGCTTCAAGCTGCTTTTTTTCTCTATGTTTAGCCACACGATTTCGTGTCTGCTGCCTAATCTTATCAAGCCCTTCGACATTTTGATGCTTCTCCCAGTTACTGATAGCGATAAAGTTTTCATGACTGATTTCAATCATCCCAAAGTCTTCAAATGTCTTTAGTGCAAGTCTGACAATATTCAGCGGACGATTAAAAATGGTAGCCAGCATTTCATCTGTATAGGGAATGTTTTCGTTCAAGTAGATGTAACCATTGGCGTTTGTTTTTCCGGCTTGAGACAAAAGCTTTATCCAGATGATCAGAAGCATATCAGATTCAGGCATGTTCTCAATCAACCGGATCTTTTCATCCTCAAACATGTTCGTACTAAGTTTGATCCACTTCACTTCAGCCATTTTGAATCACTCCTTATTCAAATGATTTATCTTAATTGTAATAACCACTTGTTCAGGAATTTTTTCGTTTCCGCTGCTGGAAAATACCACTTCCCACCAACTTTGATTTTTGGAAATTCATTCTCATAAAAGAAATTATTAAGAATGGTATTCCAGCTCATACATGTTCGCCTTTTTAGTTCTTTTGTATCCCAATACACCAACTCAGTATCAAGCTTCTCCATTCTTTTTTCGATTGCATCGTAATACATTTCTTTGATTGCTTCCTCATCAACTTGTACTTCTAACAACTTAGGGGATCTTTCTAACTGCATAATACGATTTGACATTTAGAATCCTCCTCTTTTCAAAAGTCAGCTCCTGTTGAGGTAATCAAATGGAACGTTTATAATAATGACAATACGATTCTTTAACAAACCTTTTAACATTAACGTCAGCTAAATCCGGAAATAAATACTCAGGAGTTGTATTTAAGTAATTCGATAACTTAAATAATAGTTTTGCGTCAGGATTACCTCTGCCACTTTCAATATTTCTAATATGGCTTTCGCTAACATTAAGATCTATAGATAATTGGCGTTGGGAAATATTAAGCTTTTGGCGTAGTGATCGAAAACGTAATCGGCGCACATTAGCGTTCTCCAAAATATCACCTCATTTCATTTTGTGTTTTTAAATGACACTTAAAGCTTAACACGTCATTTAAAAGCGTGTCAATATATAAAACGTCATTTAAATAAACTTTTTTTAGTTGGGGGTATACTTATGAATGAAGAAAGAAAAAAAGTGATTGGATTACGAATTAAAAAGTGTAGGCAGGATAATAAGTTGTCACAGGAAGAGCTTGCACAGAAATTGGATATGAAGAGATCAAACGTAGCAAATTATGAAGCCGGAAGAGTAGTACCTCCTGGTAGTGCGTTGCTGGAGATGTCCGAAATCTTTAATGTAACAACGGACTATTTGCTGGGAAGTACAAATGATCCTTATTCAAAATTCTCATTAGAAGACAATGATTTAAAACAGATTCAAAGACAACGAAACAAACTTACCGGTAAGGACAGAGAAAGATTTGAAAATATGATAAAAATGTTAAAGCTTTCATTTCTAGACACTGAAAATGAAGAAGGTGATGAATTTGACGAAGAAGACGACCTATAAAGCCGACTTCGTTAAAGCACAGAAATCTGCAGATAATGTCTTAAAGAATAGTACTATAAAAGAGTTGCCTGTTCGGGTGAAACAAATCGTGAACAGTTTCCCAAATCTCAAAATAAGAACTTATTCTTGGTTTGCAAAAAAGAGAGGATTTTCACATAAAGAAGTTTGTAATCTCGTAAACAGTCATGAAGGATGCTGTTTATATTATGAATCCTTAGATGAGTATTTGATTTTATACAACGATAAGATACCTAGTAAGGGCAGAAAAAGATGGACTCTTGCCCATGAACTTGGACATTATGTCATGAATCATAACAAAATCAGCAATAATTCTTCCTTGGCTAGAAGTTCACTTACAGAAGATGAATACAACGAATTTGAAAGTGAAGCAAACTGCTTCGCAAGAGAACTATTAGCCCCTCCTCCAGTCTTAAACGAACTAAAGATCAATGACCCAAATGACATTTCTAATTTATGCGACATATCAAGTGAGGCTTCTATAAATGTATATAAGTTTATAAAGCAAGGTGCTCAATTTGGTATCAAGTATTCTCCAAGCCATCCTGTTATCCAATTATTTCAAGAATTCATTTTTAAGATTAAGAATACTCAACGATGCATGAGCTGTAATTATCTCTTTTCAAATGCTCAAGCAGTCTTTTGTCCAAGCTGCAACAGCAATAATCTAAGAAAGGAAGAAAATATTTACCGTAGTGATTTGAAGAATACGGCAATTATAACAAGTCAAAATTTGAACAAGACTCATAATGTGTGCCCTAATTGCGAAAATGGAGATTTACCTTCAGGTTCAAATTACTGCAATAAATGCGGTGTTTATTTAGTAAACAAGTGTTCTGGGTATGCTTATGAAGATTCACACATGAATATTAAATGGCATGATTTCCATGGAGGTTGTGGTGAATTACTTCATAAGACATCTCGTTATTGTCACAGATGCGGTTCATCCTCTACATACTTTGCAGATGGGTTATTAAAAATAGAGAATTAATCATAAAAATTAATTGCTTATTAAAAGCAAATTTTATTATTAATCAGGTCTTGTTCAGAGCAAAAATAGAATAAAGGAGATACATGAATGGCTAATTTCCGAAAATTAAGCAGCGGCATGTGGCAAGCACGTGTTTTTAAAGATGGAAAAGTAATGAGTATTGGGACTTTTCGTACCAAAAAAGAAGCCCAAATAGAGGCAAATGCTGTAGAAGAAAAAATTTATTATGGTCACACACTAAATGACAGGGATTTAATGTTTGATGACGTTGTACATGAATGGTTATATAATCATAAAAAATCCTCTGTTAAAGATTCTACTTTTCGACAATTAGAAATCATCGTAAGAATACACATACTCCCTTACTTCGGGAATAAAAAGTTAATTCGAATTAAAAGACCTGAGATTAAGAGATGGATGAATCATTATGCTGAGCTCAAAGATGAAAGCGGACATGAGGTTTACTCCTATGGATCTCGATTAAAATATTTATCAGTACTCAAAAGCATATTCCATTATTCGGTTCACGATATGGAGATATTAGATAAAAATCCAACGAACAAATTGAAAATACCAGTTAAAGATAAAATACAAATTCATAAAGATATTAAATATTATTCTTTAGGTGAGTTACATCGATTACTTGACTTTATGGAAACTTATCAGCATCAAAGGTATCAGGAGTATCGTCTGTACTTTATGCTAATTTATTTACTAAGCCAAACCGGATTAAGAATAAGCGAAGCACTCGCCTTACAATGGACTGACCTTAAGGGTGATAAATTAACGATTGAAAGACAAACTAGCCGTGATGATAACAATAACGCAATGATAACTTCTCTTAAGAATTCATCCTCATATAGAACAATTAAACTTGATGAAAGTTTAGTAGCTGAACTTAAAAAGTTCAAGCTGTTACAAAACCAGATGATTTTACAACACACTCAATTCAAACGCAATAACGACGGAATTATATTCCAAAATTTTCTTGGAAGGTATCTTACACCCTCTATAATACGTGAGACATTTCAGGGGTATTGCACAAAAGCAAATGTCAGTTACAAAGGTACACATGTTTTCAGGCATACACATGCTGTTTTATTACTTGAAGCTGGAGCAAGTATTAAATATGTTTCGCAGCGCCTCGGACATCAAACGATAAAGACGACAGCTGATATTTATTTAGATGTTACGGACAAAATTGAAGCAGATGAACTAAATAAATTCTCAGTTTATACAAAGAGAAATAAAACCACACAAAAAAGAAACGATCCATTCTCTACGTAAAAGACCTTGGTATAAATAAAATAATCCAGGTCTTTTTTAAAACTTAAAAAGCAAAAAAAATTTCGAGTTGGCACAAAGTTGGCACGACATTAATTTACACATAAAAAAGCCTTGGTATATTGCTTATATACCAAGGCTTTTCATCATTTATCCGATTGAACCTTCCATCTCAAACTTGATCAGACGGTTCATCTCTACTGCATATTCCATCGGAAGTTCTTTCGTAAACGGCTCGATGAAGCCCATTACGATCATTTCCGTTGCTTCTTGTTCAGAAACACCACGGCTCATGAGGTAGAACAACTGATCTTCGGAAACTTTGGATACAGTAGCTTCATGCTCTAATGTGATGTTGTTGTTAAGGATCTCGTTGTAAGGAATCGTATCTGAAGTGGATTGGTTATCCATGATCAGTGTATCACACTTGATGTTGGATTTAGATCCGTCAGATTTACGTCCGAAGTGAGCGATACCACGGTATGTTACTTTACCACCGTGCTTAGAGATCGACTTCGAAACGATTGTAGAAGAACAATCTGGTGCTAAGTGCAATACTTTTGCTCCAGCATCTTGGTGCTGTCCTTTACCAGCGATCGCGATAGAAAGGATCGTACCTTTCGCACCGCGGCCTTTCATAATAACAGCCGGATATTTCATCGTTAGACGAGATCCGATGTTTCCATCTACCCATTCCATCGTTGCGTTCTCTTCAGCTACAGCACGTTTTGTAACAAGGTTGTAGATGTTGTTTGCCCAGTTTTGAATCGTTGTATAACGGCAGTAAGCGTTCTTTTTAACGATGATCTCTACAACCGCACTATGAAGTGAGTTTGTAGAATATACTGGAGCCGTACATCCTTCTACGTAGTGTACAGAGCTATCTTCATCAGCAATGATCAGCGTACGTTCGAACTGACCCATGTTTTCAGAGTTAATTCGGAAGTATGCTTGAAGTGGAGTATCACATTTAACGCCTTTTGGTACGTAAATGAAAGATCCACCAGACCATACCGCAGAGTTAAGTGCTGAGAACTTATTATCAGTTGGCGGAATGATCGTTCCAAAATGCTCACGGAAAATCTCTTCGTGCTCTTTTAAAGCTGTATCCGTATCTGTGAAAAGAATTCCTAAGTCAGAAAGGTCTTCTTTCATGTTGTGGTAAACAACCTCTGATTCGTACTGTGCAGAAACACCTGCAAGGTATTTTTGTTCAGCTTCTGGAATTCCTAGCTTGTCAAAAGTCGCTTTAATTTCAGCAGGCACTTCATCCCAAGACTTCTCAGATTTCTCAGATGGCTTAACATAATACGTAATATCATCAAAGTTTAAGTCCTTCATGTCTCCGCCCCATTGTGGCATTGGCATCTTATAGAACTGCTCTAATGACTTCAAACGGAATTCAAGCATCCATTCAGGCTCGTTCTTCATGCGAGAGATCTCTTCTACGATCTCTTTTGTTAACCCACGCTTCGATCTGAAAATGGAAACGTCTTTATCTCTAAAACCATATTTATATTCGCCGATATCCGGCATTTTCTTAGCCATTACAGAATCCCTCCTTACTGGATTGGCACTCTATTACTCAAAATCAAAAGGAACTTATTCTTCCTCTTCCTCAGGCTTTCCTACTCCTTGCTCCATCGCCTTCCACGCAAGTGTGGCACATTTGATGCGAGCCGGGAACTTGGAAACGCCAGAAAGAGCTTCGATGTCACCTAGGTCATAGGATTCATCATCATAGTCGTTCCCTAACATCATATCATAAAAAATCTTTGCAAGCTTTACAGCATCTTCGACAGGAAGACCTTTAACAGCCTGTGTCATCATAGAAGCTGATGCTAAACTAATCGAACACCCTTCACCATCGAACTTAGCCGATTCAATCTTTCCATCTTCTACTTTTAAAGTAAGCTGGATGCGATCGCCGCATGTTGGGTTGTTCATATTAATCGTCAGGGCATTATCCTCAATAACCCCTTTATTGCGCGGGTTTTTGTAATGATCCATGATGACCTGACGGTATAGCTGATCTAAATTAGAAGACATGACCGAAATACTCCTTTGCTGTTGTTAAGCCTTTAAGAAAAGCATCGATGTCATCTTCAGTGTTATACAGGTAGAAGCTAGCACGCGCTGTTGCTGTAACATCTAACCATTTCATGAGCGGCTGTGCACAGTGATGGCCTGCACGAACAGCAATTCCCTCAGAATCAAGAACAGTAGCTACATCATGCGGATGAACATCATCTAAGTTGAACGTTACAAGTCCTGCTCGTTCTTTAGGACCAAAAATCGTAACACCATCTAACTCTGAAAGACGCTCCATCGCATAATTAGCAAGTACATGTTCATGTTTTAAAACGTTATCTAGACCGATGTCCTCTAAGAAGTCAATCGCTGCACCTAGACCGATCGCACCTGCGATGATCGGTGTACCACCCTCAAACTTCCAAGGCAGCTCTTTCCACGTTGATTCTTGCAGTCCAACAAAATCAATCATCTCTCCACCGAACTCAACAGGATCCATCTTGTTTAGGAGTGCTTTTTTTCCATAGAGCACGCCAATGCCTGTAGGTCCACACATTTTATGTGCTGAAAAGGCAAAGAAATCACAATCGAGATCTTGAACGTCTACTTTCATGTGAGGGGCGCTCTGTGCGCCATCCACTACCATAACAGCTCCGTTCTTATGTGCGATTGCTGCGATCTCTTTGATCGGGTTGATCGTTCCTAATACGTTCGATACCTGCATAACTGAGACGATCTTAGTATGCTCTGTAACTGTATTTTCAACATCCACAAGATCAATCGTGCCATCAGGCTGTAAAGGAATGTACTTAAGCGTTGCACCAGTGGTTTTCGCCACTTGCTGCCATGGAATAATATTGCTGTGATGCTCCATTGGAGTAATCACAATCTCATCACCTTCTGAAAGGTTAGACATACCATAGCTTCTTGCTACCGTATTGATCGCTGTTGTTGTACCACGTGTAAAGATAATCTCCTGAGTGGATTTAGCACCGATAAAACGGCGTACCTTTTCACGTGCTCCTTCATAACCATCTGTAGCACGAGTTCCAAGTGTATGAACACCACGGTGAACATTCGAGTTGTACTCTTTATAATACTTATCTAAAGCTTCAATAACTTGTATAGGTTTTTGTGAAGTGGCTGCACTGTCAAGGTAAACGAGAGGTTTGCCGTTAACTTCCTGATCCAGGATAGGAAACAGCTTTCTCCATTCGTTTGCACTCATTAGCGCACTTTCCTTTCAATAACCTCGACTAAACGATTTTTAACAGATTCTAAAGGCATCTGACTAACTACTGGTGCTAAGAACCCATGAATGATCAAACGTTCAGCTTCAGCTTTCGAAATACCACGGCTCATCAGATAGAACATTTGAAGAGGATCGATTCTTCCTACTGAAGCAGCATGACCTGCTGTAACATCATCTTCATCGATCAAAAGAATCGGGTTCGCATCACCACGTGCTTTTTCACTTAACATGAGTACACGTTCTGTTTGTTCACCATGAGACTTTGTAGCGCCGTGCTCAATTTTTGTAATACCGTTAAAAATAGAGCTCGCATTATCTTTCATTACCCCATGTGTAAGGATATAACCTTCAGAATGTTTTCCGTGGTTAAAGATTTGTGCTACGAAGTTTTGCTTTTGATCACCGCGGCCGATTGTAACAGTCTTTGTATCTGTAAAAGATCCATCACCAATCAAGTGAGTGGTGTTGTCAGAAACCGTATTTCCGTCGTTAAACTGACCAAGCGCCCACTCGATGCGAGCATCTTTCTCAGCACGGCCTCGGCGGTTCACGTATGTTGTCATTCCTTTTGCAAGGTTATCTACAGCACCGTAAACGACTTTTGCACCACTTCCAGCAAACACTTCAGAAACGATGTTTGCTACTGAGTCTGTAGAATCATTCGTTGATAGGTAGTTTTCTACATACGTTACTGAGCTGTTATCTTCTGCAGCAACGATAACGTGGTTGAAGATCGCTGCTTCATCGTCTTGATAATACACAGCTTGGATTGGAGCAGAAAGTTCAACGTTCTTTGGAACATAAAGAAATGCTCCATTAACGAAAAGTGCTGCATGCAGTGCTGGTAAACGGTTCTCATCAACCGCAACAGCTTTCATAAAGTACTTTTTCACTAGATCTTCATGCTCTTTTGCAGCTGTTAGAAGGTCTGTATAAATAACACCTTGATCCTTTACAGACTCTTCAAGTGCAAAATAAACTGGTGTTCCATTATGGATTACAAGAACATTTTTCGCTTCTTCTTCAGAACCGATCAATGCCTTAACATCTTCAGGAAGTTCATTGAACGCAACAGGAGTGCCAGTTGCTTCATGTTTGAATTCTGTGAAGTTCCATTTATCGATCTTTGTTTTGTCCGGTTTAGGCATCGGAAGCTCTTGAGCTAATTCCAATGCTTGCAAACGAAGTTCCTGCAGCCAAGCGGGTTCCTGTCTGCTGTTTGAAAAACCGGTTACGTAGTCCTTATCAAATCTTAGGCTCGTATCAACTGACATGTATAGTCCCCCTTAATGCTTACGCTTCTTGACCAACAGTTTCGTCTTTAATTCCTAACTCTTCTTTAATCCAGTCATACCCTTCAGCTTCTAGACGTTGAGCTAATTCAGGGCCGCCAGATTTTACAATACGTCCTTGCATCATCACGTGTACTTTATCTGGAGTGATGTAATTCAATAAACGCTGGTAGTGAGTGATGATTAAGCAACCGAAATCAGGGTTGCGCATTTCGTTAACACCTTTTGCAACTACTTTAAGAGCATCGATATCAAGTCCTGAATCGATCTCATCAAGGATTGCTAATTTAGGCTCAAGCATCATCATTTGCAGGATCTCATTACGTTTCTTTTCTCCACCTGAGAACCCTTCGTTTAAGTAACGGTGAGCGAACGCATTGTCCATCTCAAGATGATCCATCTTTTTATCTAACTCACGGATAAATTTCATTAGAGAAATTTCGTCGCCTTCTTCACGCTTAGCATTGATAGCAGAACGTAGGAAGTCAGCGTTCGTAATACCGCTTACTTCTGATGGGTACTGCATAGCTAAGAAAAGACCAGCTTGCGCACGCTCATCAACTTCCATATCTAAAAGATCTTCTCCGTTGAACGTAACTTTACCAGAAGTTACTTCATATTTCGGGTGTCCCATTAACGCTGCAGAAAGAGTAGACTTTCCTGTTCCGTTAGGTCCCATGATCGCATGGATTTCTCCACCATTTATTTCGAGATCTAAACCTTTAATAATCTCTTTATCTTCAATAGACACACGAAGATCTTCAATCTTTAAATTAGGTGCTGACATAATACAACCTCCATTAAGAAATCATTCTCAAGATTTTGATAAAAGGCACAAAATAGCCATTCTCAATTTATTCTCATTCTAATCTTATAACAAATGAAATGTATGTTCAAGGGAACGAGCTGTTTACTTTTCCATTGTTGTCATAATATCTGATCATCAGTCTTCGTATTTGAAAAAAGGCTGACTCATGAGGCAGTAAACCACCTTATGAATCAGCCTTTTGTAATTTTAAGTTCATATGTTACGGCGTATGGTTTCTATTTGCATCTGCCGCTATTTCTAATCCTTTTTTGTATTCCTTATCTCGGACCTTCTCAACGTCTAACCTTTTTTCCAAATCCCTCTCATACTCTGCAAAACCACAGCCATGTGACTGGTGCATTGCTTTTTCCATCTCGGACGTATGTTTTACTTTAATGGGGTGGATAATGAATCAATCCTTTCAAAGTTAAAGTTATTTACTAATGTTAGCGTATCAGCAACACATATTTTGCTCAATCCGTTATCCGAGTGAATTCACCCTGCATACACGTGCATAATGATTCCTATTGAAAACAGATGTGACATTCTATGTTATCCTGCTAAATGCGCTACATTACTTCCATTACCTTCTTAGGATGATTTCAAAACATGAAAAGTGTGGAAATTAGACATTCCATTAATGACGAGGTTTATTTAGTTCCTTAATGCACTCTTGAACGAGGGTTACACCTTGACTCATAGCGGCTCCACCACCAAATGCAGCAGAAACTCCTATAGCCTCAAGAATTTCATTTTCTGAACACCCTTGATCTAAACATCCTTTTGTATGATAGATGATGCAGTACTCATCTTGCGAATAGATGCTGATACCTAACGCGATCAACTGCTTATACTTCTCTGAAATCTCGCCCTCTTTAAAACAATGGCGGGTAAATTCATTATAAGCATGGGTAAGTTCGGGCATATTCTCATTATATTTCCCTAAACCTTCTTTATAGCGGATTAGGTGATATTGCGTTGAGTTCGATCCTGGTAACGGCTGCTCTTCTTGTTTCATTTCATTCACTCCTGTCAAAATAGTAAACAGGTTTAGTATGAGTTATTCAGAAGCCGGTTATGTAATAAACATTCGTAAGTTTTTTGTCGAAAAGCCTATAAGTGATTTTAAAGGACTATAAAAAAATTTGTACGCCTATAAATAAAGTTTAAAGGTCTAGAAAAGGAATTGCATGGTCTATAAGTTAGTTTGAAGGACTATAAAGTTTTGTTGATCAATATTTACTCAAAAAAAGAACTGACTTTAACATCAAAGTCAGTTCTCTTAAAGAATTATTTCGTTACCGGCACAACCGCACCTTCATATTTCTTCTTGATGAAATCTTGAATCTCTTTGGAACGAAGAGCTTCTACTAGCGCTTTAACAGATTTCTTGTCTTTATCTCCTTCACGTACTGCGATAATGTTTACGAATGGAGAGTCAGATCCTTCTAATGCGATCGCATCTTTTTGAGGATTTAATCCAGCATCGATAGCGTAGTTTGTGTTGATTAGAACCGCATCGCCTTCACCGTTCTTATATGCTTTTGGAAGCATCCCAGCATCAACGTCTGCTTTAAATTTAAGCTTCTTAGGATTTTCAACAACATCTTTAATCTGTGCCTCTGCTCCGGCACCTTCTTTCACTTTGATCAAGCCTTCTTTTTCAAGTAAGCCAAGCATACGGCCGTGATCTGCTACAGAGTTAGACATGATGATCGTTGCGCCTTCAGGCAGTTCATCCAGTGATTTGTATTTTTTAGAATAGATACCAATCGGCTCAAGGTGGATGCCACCCGCGTTCTCGAATTTGTATCCATGGTCTTTCATTTGAGACTCTAGATATGGAACGTGCTGAAAGTAGTTGGCACCGATTTCTTTTTCATCTAAAGATTTGTTCGGCAATACATAATCTTGAAACGTTTTAATCTCAAGTTCAATTCCTTTTTCTTTCAAAAGAGGTTTTGCTTCTTCTAGGATTTCAGCATGTGGTACGTTCGATGCACCTACTACGATCTTCTCGTCGCTGATTCCGCCTTCTGTTTTGTTTCCGCAAGCAGCAAGTGCTGCAACAAGAACGGTTAATAAAAGAACAGATAATACTTTTTTCATATGAACTTCCTCCTTGATGTTAAAAACAATTATCTCTTATCTAACGAAGTTGTGATTCGATCACCGATCCACTGGATGACAAAGACGATAACTAAGATGAGTGCTGTAGAAATCAACGTAACATCCGCGTTGTCTCTTTGATAACCTTCCATGTAAGCCAAGTTTCCTAAGCCTCCAGCACCAACAACTCCAGCCATTGCCGTATAACTGACTAGTGCGATGGCAGTAACAGTAATTCCTGAAACAAGAGCCGGCGTACTTTCTGGAATAAGAACTTTAAAGATAATCTGAGCGTTTGTAGCACCCATTGATTTCGCTGCTTCGATTACCCCTTTATTAATCTCTCTCAAAGCGATCTCTACCATACGTGCATAAAATGGTGCAGCACCTACTATAAGAGCAGGTAGAGCTGCTTCAGCGCCTAACATCGTTCCTACGATCAAGCGTGTAAATGGAATCAATAAGATGATCAAGATAATAAACGGAATCGATCGAAATACGTTAACGATTATGGCAATGACACTATTTAAGAACTTATTTCCCCACAGGTTTCCAGGAGACGTTAAAAATAACGCCAAACCAAGGGCTAGCCCTAGAAAAAATGTAATGACTACTGAGATAGCAGACATATACAATGTTTCTTTTGTCGCTTCTAATAGAACGTCCCACTGTACGTTTGGGAACCATGTACTAAGCATTATGAATCACCTCTACTTCAACCTGCACACTGTTTAAGAACTCCATAGCACGAGCTAGTGCAGATTCTGTACCTTTTATCTGAATAAACAACGTCCCGTAAGGTCCATTCTGAGTTTGTGTAATCTTTCCTTGAAGAATATTAACATCCACTTCATACTTACGAATCAGTTCCGTAATTAATGGTTGACCTGCTCGTCCACCTATAAAAGTCAGCTGAACGATTCGTCCCTCAGGAAATTCAGAAATGAATTGTTTAATCGTATCTACTGTTTCTTCAGGTTCTGTTACTTGTTTCACAAAATCCTTCGTGATTGGTTCTGTCGGGTTCTTGAAGACATTTAATACATCGCCTTCTTCTACGACTCTCCCCTGTTCCATTACAGCAACACGGTGACAGATTTTTCTGATCACGTGCATCTCATGTGTAATAAGAACGATTGTCAGATCTAACTTTTGATTGATCTCAACCAGCAGATCCAGGATGCTGTCGGTTGTTTTAGGATCGAGTGCTGAAGTTGCTTCATCACATAAGAGTACTTTCGGCTCATTAGCAAGGGCACGCGCAATACCTACACGCTGCTTTTGTCCACCACTTAGCTGTGACGGATAGGAACCACCACGACCTTCCAATCCAACAAGGTCGATCAACTCATCAACGCGTTGTTTGATCTTAGCTTTTGGATAACCCGCTATTTCAAGAGGAAACGCAATGTTTTCTCTAACTGTGCGAGACCATAACAAGTTAAAGTGTTGAAAGATCATTGAGATTTCTTGTCTTGCCTCTCTTAATTTTTTCGGTGACAGTTCAGACATGTTTTTGCCGCCGATCGTAACCGTACCGCTAGTCGGACGCTCTAGCATGTTAAGGATTCGAATCAGTGTGCTTTTACCTGCACCACTATAACCGATGATTCCGTATATTTCTCCTTGCTTTATGTTTAAATCTACCGTATCAACAGCCTTTACTTCACCATCTTTGGTTTGAAAGACTTTTCGGACTGACTGTAAATTAATCAAGATTCTTACCTCATTTCTTATCTAAAATAATGCTTTCTTTCTAGTAATCAGAGTTGTTCTTGAAGTGGCTGATTTCCGTTTCAGGTCACTCGCTTTCCGGGGGGCGTGCGGTGAGCCACACTGTGCTTCGCTCTTTAGGTGTCTCACCTGTCCCGCTGATCCCCCAGGAGTCTCGCACCTTACACTACAATCAGCTTTTCAAAGATGATGTAGAGAATACCCAAAAGGAATTCTTTTAAAAACAACCAAACAAAAAATGCCTCTCTGCTTCAATATGAGCAGAAAGGCATATTATATTCTATGCACGTTCTCCTCATCTCCCAAGACTACTTAAAGCCTTGCAGGAATTGGCACCTTTCTAGTTCATCATTCATAAGAATGCAATGATCTAGCGGTTGCCGGGTTTCATAGGGCCAGTCCCTCCACCTCTCGTGATAAGTAAAAAAGTGTTACTTTATTAAGTTAAAGCGATGCTTATTTGAATCACTGTGAAGAATATTATCATCCTTGTCGATTCGTGTCAAATATTTTTAGCAGTTCGAACTAATACGCCCGCAGAGATCTCTTCCCAATGGGAACTCAAGTAAAAAATGGCTTCCCATTTTAAGCGTTGTCTTAGTGTACCTTGAAACTCGATCATCTCTTGTCTCAATAATGTGCTTAGCTTCATTTTTCCTTCAAGCAGCATGGATAGATATTTCGGATTCCCTGTAAACGTTACTGTTCTGTTCCTCTCTCCTTCTCTATATTCAATTTTCAGCGTGGTCTCGTCCTTACACTTAAAGCTAGGCTTAACAGGAATATTATAAAGAGAAAGATATGGACTTTTGGCGATTTGACTTTCGAAGTAACGAATATCCAACATTAAAAATCCCCCCGAATTGGTTGTTACTTCACCGATTCTAGAGGAATATTCATATACCTTTATAAACCCTTCGACAGCTACAATAAATCGTAACTGCTTTTACGACAGGTTATTTCATAATTAGTGCATATGTTTCTTTTCTTGCTTCTCATCATGCTTTTTCTTGGAATGTCTTTGATCATCTTTATGATGTCTTTCATTATCCCATTGGTGTCTCTGATTATCTTGCTTACGATCATATTCGTTCTTTTCTCTGTTGTGGTTCTGATCTTTATTGTGATTTTGGTCTCTATTGTGATTCTGATCTTGTATTTTGTTTTCTTTTTTGTGTTCTTTTGGATGGTTAGACTTCCTATCCTTTTCTTGAGGCCTGACAGGTTCCTTCATCGTCTTCGGTTCTACCCTTTGCTCTTTTTGTTGCTTATGTTCTTTTTTCTTAATAACCTTATTTCTTTTTTCTCGCGCTTCATTATTATGTTTATCATTCAAATGCTTTTTAGGCTTAACAAAGTTTTCTTGAGGTGGATTAGCCGAGCTGCGGTTATCTAATTTTTTCCCGTGATTATTTACAGGCTTAGCCTTGACCTCATGTGGTGCAACCTTTATTTTCCGAGGATGTGGAACGGATTTAATGTCCTTAGAAGAAGTCGCATTCACTTTGAGTTCTTGAAATTTCACTTCTTTAATTCTTTCTTCTTTAAGGTGTTTATCGTTCTTTGTTGCTTCTTGGAAGGCTGTATATTTACCAGATGATACACCTAATTGTTTGGCTTTATCTCGTACTTCTTCGTTTGTTTCAGAAACAGTAATGGCTACAGGATACTGAACAACCGCTTTCTTAACGATAGAATTCAACGCATGATCTAGTTCCTGCTTTGTTTTATTATCACTTGTTTTATCAGTAACAGTAGTTATCAGCATGGATTGATTCTCTTCCATATATCCTTCTGTCTGATAGGCTTTGATCAGTTGATCTGCAAATACTTCAAACGGCATACGATCATCAGTAGAAAAATTATATTTCTTTATGATCTGTTTTGCTTCATCGTTAAAAGCATCCATTTCAACGACTCTCATTTCATCATCAACGCCAACCTCAAGGCTGGGATTGATATCAAAACTAACATAAGCAGCCGCAGCAGAATGACTGCTATTATGCATTAGACCTGAAAGAAAAAGAAAGGCAATTAATACTGCGACTGAAAACGAAATGGATGGCAACACAAAAAGACTTCTTTTTTTGCTTGAAAAATAAGAAGCCTGGTACTCATTTCCTACAAGAGGTCTTTTTCCTGCTGGTACTCTTACTGTAACGAAGGTTCCGTCCTTCATAAGAAGAGTTGCTTTTTTATTCTGAACTTCAATAACGATGCCGCTGCCGTTCTTCAATGGTATCCCTCCCGCATGTAGCAGGATCAGTATAAATTACAGGCAAGAGAACATCCCATTCCCTTGCCAAGTAACCTTATTTACCTCACCTTATGGCTGAATGTATGATTTCAGCGCTTGAAAATCGCCTAAATATATAAGTGAAACTGCTATTATATACTTTCGATTTCTCTCTATGGTTTTACGACTACAGGATACCATATTTAATAAATCTTTTATTGGTAATTGCTTTTTTTCTTTTAAGAACGCGGCAAGTTCTTCATTCTCAGCTAAAAGACGAGCAATCTCTTTCGCATTTTCACGTGCATCTACATGTTTTGGACAGTGTTTACTTAGAACTTTAAAATTTAATCCGAAAGTCTTTAATAACTTTTGGTACTCTTCGATCTCATAAACACGATTCTCAACTTGAATCTGGTCTTCAAAATGATCCATTGCAGCTTTTTGCTCTGCGTAACTTTCTTCTAAACGGCCTTCTTCATCCTCTTCATCCGGTTGTAGAAAGATCAGTCTGTTCTGACGGACTTCTTTACGGATATAATCGATGACTCTGCGTCTAATAACCATATCAGCAAAAGACAAGAAACGGCTGCCTTGCCCTTCTTGGTATTGATCAATCGCTTCGTTGAAAGCAAAAAGACCTACACTAAACTCGTCCATCGTACGATCTATATATTGACTGCACACTTTAGAAGTTACTTTTTTAATGAATGGTTGGTAATCACCAATAAGTTCATTTCTAAGTTTCTCATCGTCTTTTTCTTGAATCGTTAGAACTTTATCTTCAATGCTTGTTAATTTATTGCTCGATAATTTATTTTTTGCAATCGGGAATACTGCATTTAAATTTAAAGATGCCATGATTATCAATCACCTCGGTTTAAAAATTGCTTTGCATTTTGTTTCGATTATTAGTGCATCGTATATTTTTATTTTAAAAATAAAATCATTCTTATTTACCACAATAAGCTAGGGAGCAAACATGCAAACAAGCTCTCCTATTCATTTATACCATGACTTTTGACATTTGTAGGATACAGTTCTATAACAATATTACAACACCCGTAACATTTGTGACGTTATCGTTAAAGTACTGAATTGGCAAAACAAACTGATAATTCACCTATACCCCTTAAAAACCCCTATATCAAAGTCATCAGCGTTATTTTAAAATAAAAAAACACACCCATAATTGTTACAAAAGGACATGTTCGCGACATTAAATTCCCATATTTTTCTTTAGGATTAACCCCCGAAAAACATAAATTTTTGTAGAATTAGGCGATAAATTAATAAATGTGGGGTGGATCCCACATTTTATTTACCCTTTATATTCCTTTTCCACTAGTTTTAACATGGATTTGTAGATATTTCCCGCAGATTGAAGCGCATAAATACGATCAATAGCAATTCCTCTTGAAAGAATGAGTAAACATGGAACGCTGGTTACTCCATATTTGGCAGCAAGCTCTGGCATCTCATTAATATTGCTAACACCTACCGCTATATTTTCGTCTTTTTGAACGCGTATCGTTTCGACTGCAACCTCAAACATTTTCTTCCCCATCTTACAAGTTCCGCAAAGCGGAGTTTCAAGATACAAAAAATATGGATTTTGCAGCGACTGTTCGATAACGGTTTCCCAATTTTTCCGAGTGATTTCTTTCATGGTATTACTCCATTACTTTTTTTCTAGTGATACAGTTAGCAACACATCGTCTTCACTTGATGGTTGCCCTCTTCCATCTTTGTTGTTCGTTACAACAAACATTTTGTTTTCATCAATAAGGATATCACGAATCCGTCCTTCATTGGAAACAATTGAGGTTATCTTTTTCGAGGAAGTACTTACCTTCATAACTTTTTCTCCTCTAAGAGCTGCCACATATAGGTACCCATTATTATAGTCGATGCCAGAAGGTGCCCACGTATCATTTCCCGAGTGAACCCATGGTGATTCTAAGCCATCCTTCTCTTCATCTCCGCGAATAAGCGGCCATCCATAATTTTTTCCCGGCTGAATTTTATTGATCTCATCATAGTTTGATGATCCATGTTCCGCAGCAAACATCGTGCCTTTTTCATCCCATGTCATTCCTTGTGGATTACGATGACCGTATGTATAGATCGGAGAAGGATAGAATGGATTATCTTCTGGAACAGAACCATCTTTATTGATTCTTAGAATTTTCCCAGCCAGGCTTTCTAAACTTTGAGAGAGATCCTCATCTCCGCTATCTCCCGTTGTTATATAAAGCTTTTGATCTGGTCCCCACTCCATTCTTCCACCATTGTGTGTGTAGCCACCAGGAATATCATCAAGAAGGATTCTGCTCTCTTTCCATTCATCATTCTCAAAACGCATCTCAACCACTCGATTTACTAAACGACCCGACTTTTCATACGTGTAATATCCGTAAGCTATTTTATTGTTTTCGTAATTTCGGTCTAAAAGAAAGCCAAGAAAACCTCCTTCCCCACCATCAGCCAAAGCTTCAGAAAATATTGGGGAATAAGAGGTCTTTTTTTGATTCGAGCCTAATAAAACAAGCCCCCCAGTTCGTTCACTGATCCACATTTGTTTTGGGGTACTGTTTATCTGCCAAGGGATATTTAACTTTGTGCTAATAACATCTTTGGAAGATGTATTTATTTCATCTTTATTTAAAGGACTACAACCACTAATCAAGCAAAAGGCAGTTAGAAGACTGTACCAATTTTTTTTCATGGCTTATCCTAAACAATTCTTTTGAATATTAAAGTGTGCACCTACCAATACCTTTGCTAGGTACATCAGAGGTGTTTTTGCAACTTCTCTGTACATCTTATTAATATATAAATGCTCCGCATTCGGTAATTCACGTTGCAGTTGCTTTCTTAGTTTATGACCAGCATCATCTGCGTCAACCAGGATATAAACATCCCGATCTTCAATGGCTAATGCCAACTCTTCTAATTTATCCAAACCTAAAGTTCCATTCGTACAAATAATTTCAACCGGTTCATCCAGGATTGCAGCTAACTTATCCTTATCTGATTTACCTTCGACAATGATTACTTTGTTTTTGATTTCATTCATTACTCATCTCTCCTATACTTTGAAGACTATAAAATGAATGCATCGCTTAGATTATATATTTGCTTTATTTTATTAAAATCCTGCAAGAGATGTTCTTTATTACTATACCCCTTTTTCCTATTTTCCTACCTATTTGTATTTGATGTATGCGTTTTGTACTAATTCTCCCCAATCGCGTTTGACACCTTGTTAATAAAGGGAATTCAGGAGACATAAAACGAATATTGGAGGAGTCATCTCATGGCAAAAACAGAACCTAAAATGAGCCGAGCTGATGCAGGCAGATTAGGCGGAGAAAAAACAGCCAAATCACGCGGGAAAGAATTCTATCAACAGATTGGAAAAAAGGGCGGTACCTCCACATCAAAAAAACATAGCACAACTTTCTTCCAAGAAATCGGTAGAAAAGGTGGCAGTTCTACCTCTAACACACATAATAAGACGTTTTATCAAGAAATCGGTAAAAAAGGGGGTACGGCTACTTCCCAAAATCAGGATAAAAGTTTCTATCAAAAGATCGGATCGAAAGGCGGCAGTGCTGAACGAAACAAACTAAATTAATATGAAAAAGAGGATGATTGCCAAAGTATCTCGTTGACATCATCCTCATTGTGCTGCATTTAGCACCAACCTTTATCACATTCATCCACATACTTTGTAGGATTCGGTAATTCTACAGGCTTTTCACGTTTATAAATCTTGTCAGCATCAAATTCAAAACCCTCAGCCATCTCATACATGTTTCCTTGGTTTGTAAAG
>NZ_JACZDT010000019.1:0-1131 GCF_015903855.1 Fictibacillus sp. 18YEL24 | reverse complement strand
TTTTTGCAATAAAAAAGAAAATGTCAGAAACATTTTCTGAAAATGGTGGAGCTTAGCGGGATCGAACCGCTGACCTCCTGCGTGCAAGGCAGGCGCTCTCCCAGCTGAGCTAAAGCCCCAAATAACATATTCGTTATAATGGTCGGGAAGACAGGATTTGAACCTGCGACCCCCTGGTCCCAAACCAGGTGCTCTACCAAGCTGAGCCACTTCCCGTAAAAAACATGGCGCGCCCTGAGAGATTCGAACTCCCGACCTTTTGATTCGTAGTCAAACACTCTATCCAGCTGAGCTAAGGGCGCATGTATGTGGTGCCGAGGACCGGAATCGAACCGGTACGGTAGTCACCTACCGCAGGATTTTAAGTCCTGTGCGTCTGCCAGTTCCGCCACCCCGGCACATACAATAACTTTGGAGCGGAAGACGGGATTCGAACCCGCGACCCCAACCTTGGCAAGGTTGTATTCTACCACTGAACTACTTCCGCAAACTTATTTAATTATCAAATGGAAATTGGTGCGGGTGAAGGGACTCGAACCCCCACGTCAAAGACACTAGATCCTAAGTCTAGCGCGTCTGCCAATTCCGCCACACCCGCGTGTATAAATGGTGAGCCATGAAGGACTCGAACCTTCGACCCTCTGATTAAAAGTCAGATGCTCTACCAACTGAGCTAATGGCTCGTGCAAAATGGTGCCGGCTAGAGGACTTGAACCCCCAACCTACTGATTACAAGTCAGTTGCTCTACCAATTGAGCTAAACCGGCAAGTAAGAATAAATGGTGGAGGATGACGGGTTCGAACCGCCGACCCCCTGCTTGTAAGGCAGGTGCTCTCCCAGCTGAGCTAATCCTCCATTTTATATCTAGCCTAGCGACGTCCTACTCTAACAGGGGGAAACCCCCAACTACCATCGGCGCTAAAGAGCTTAACTTCCGTGTTCGGTATGGGAACGGGTGTGACCTCTTTGCCATCATCACTAGACCAGATTAGCGAGTTATTTTTTATCTCGACAAGATAAAATTATACTCTATGTAATTCTTAAAAGCAAGAGAAATTTTTAATGATTTTCATCATTTTTTTATGTTCTCTCAAAACTAGATACGACGTTTCCAAACGTTATGCTTTTTT
>NZ_JACZDT010000018.1:0-1456 GCF_015903855.1 Fictibacillus sp. 18YEL24 | reverse complement strand
TAATGAACTGCACCCCAAATTTTAGACACAATCTAAAATTTGGAGGTGCTTTTCTTATGGCTAAATTTACGATCGAAGAAAAAATAGCTGCTGTTAAACGATATTTAGAAGGAGATGAAGGGTCCAAAACACTCGCAAAAGAGATTGGTGGGCATAAAAGTAAAGTCCTATACTGGGTTAGAAAATATGAGTACCACGGTGAGAATGCTTTTTTCAAAAGCTATACAAATTATCCCTTAAACTTTAAACTAGACGTACTAAAATATATGAACGACAATGGGACGTCTATCTTTGATACAGCTGCGATCTTTAATCTGCCATCCGATTCTACCTTGTGGAAATGGCGAGATTTATTAGAGACTCAAGGTTTAGATGCCCTAAAACCAAAGAAAAAGGGGCGTCCAAACATGAATAAGAAAGATCAAAAGTATTCCAAAAAGTCATCACCAGATAAAGGATCATTAGAAGCGCTTCAACAGGAATTAGAAGCGTTACGTATGGAAAATGCTTATTTAAAAAAGTTGAATGCCTTAGTTCAAAACAAGGAAAAATCACCAAACAAGACAAAGCGCAAGTAGTCTATGAATTAAGGCATGAGTTTTCGATACAAGCACTCATAAAGCTAGCAGGAATCCCACGTAGTACCTATTATTATTGGGTGAAAAATTTCAATCGTCCTGACCCTGACCAGGAGTTAAAACATTCGATTCAGGCTATTTATAATGAACATGAAGGCCGTTTTGGCTACCGTAGAATTCGCGATGAACTTAGAAATCGTGGACACCAAGTTAATCACAAAAAGGTGCAGCGTATTATGAAGGAACTAGGATTAAAATGTCTCGTACGTATTAAAAAATATCGTTCTTATAAAGGGACGATTGGGAAGATTGCACCAAATATTTTAAATCGTAATTTTAAAGCTGAGAAACCAAACGAAAAGTGGGTCACGGATATCACAGAGTTTAAATTATTCGGAAAGAAGCTTTATTTATCACCCGTATTGGACTTATTTAATGGAGAAATCATTACCTATACAATCGGTGTTAGACCGACATACTCCCTTGTCTCTACGATGTTAGATCAAGCTCTAGCACATGTAACAGATAAAGATAAGCTTCTTATACATTCAGATCAAGGCTGGCACTATCAAATGAATCAATACCGTAAGGTCCTCAGTAAACATGGCATCACCCAGAGTATGTCTCGTAAAGGAAACTGTTACGATAACGCTGTGATGGAAAACTTCTTTGGAATCCTAAAATCTGAACTTCTTTATCTAAAAGAATTTGAAAGTGTGGAACACTTTAAACTAGAGCTGGCTAAATATATGGATTACTATAATCACAAACGAATCAAGGCAAAATTAAAAGGCATGAGCCCGGTTAAATACCGTACTCATACCCTTACAGCTGCCTAATGAAATAACCGTGTCTAACTTTTAGGGGTCACTTCATAA
>NZ_JACZDT010000017.1:0-1663 GCF_015903855.1 Fictibacillus sp. 18YEL24 | reverse complement strand
TTTGAACTGCACCCCGTCAAGTAGACAGTAAAAATAATAAAAACCAACTAAGAGGCTTCAGCTCTATATTCTATAGGGCTGAGGCCGTTTAATCGTTTTTGATATCTTTCATAATTATAAAAATGGATATACTCATCTATCGCTATAGACAGGTTTTCAAATGTCTCAAATTTATGTAAGTAATACTTTTCACACTTGAGGGTTCCCCAGAATGATTCCATTGGTCCATTATCTATACATCTACCCACACGTGACATGCTTTGAGTCATTTGGGCTTGATCCACCTTGCGTTTGAACCCATGAGAAGTGTACTGAAATCCTCGATCACTGTGAATAAGTGGTTGTTCTTCCTCTAACTGTTCTATTGCTTGGTCTAGCGTTTTGAACACGAGGCTATTATTATTCGAATGTCCTACTACATAGCTTACGATTGATCCATCATACAAATCTAAAATGGCACTTAGATAAGCTTTCTTTTGTGAACCATATTTGAATTCTGTGACATCCGTTACCCATTTTGTATTTTTCTTTTCTGCTGTGAATTCACGATTTAACACATTCTCCGCCACATGTTGGGGGATAGAACGCTTATATCTACTCTTCTTTTTTCGAATGACGCACTGTATATCCGCAACCCTCATCAGCCTATAAATCCGTTTAGGATTAAATTTCTTGTTTAAGATTCGGTTTATATTCATTGTCATTCGACGATACCCATAGATGCCCTCCACTTTCTTATGGAGAGCTTTCAGCTCTTTTATAATCTCATTATTCTGACGCTCTTGCTTAGAAGGCATTCGTTTTAGCCACTTATAATAGGCAGCTCGTGAGAGACCTGCGATTTCACAAAGCAAAAGAATACTTACTTTTTCTTTAACATGTAGTTCCTGGATGGCCATATATTTATTTTCATTTGGTATATAGACTACTTTTGCCTCCTTTCGATCTCCTCTAACTTTTTTAAGAATGCATTTTCCGCCCGTAATCGTTCATTCTCTCGTTCTAATCTTTTCATCTGTAACTTAAATGCCTCATCAGGTGTTAACTCGTTTTCTTGCTTTGTTCTTCCACGCTTATCTTTAAGCGCTTCATCTCCATCTTTTTCATACTTCTTAACCCATTGATACACCTGTTGGTAGGAGACCTCGTATGTTTCAGCTTTTTTCTGATAATCCTTCCCGTTCTCCAAACAATCAAGTACAATCTGTCTACGTTCACCCCATGTTGTTTTTCTTCCTTTAGTCATAGAACTCGTCCTCCCCATAGACGTACCCTTTAATTCTCTATAACTATTATACGTCTTAATCCATTCCTGGAGGACCGATCTACTTGAAATACCATACATTCTTATAAGTTCATTCTGAGAGTATTGACCTGACAAATAATCCCTAACAGCTCTGACCTTGAGCTCTTTAGAATAAGACTTCCAGGGACTTGAGGATCTAAGACCTTCCATTCCATATCTCTCAAATTGCTCAATCCATTTCTTAAGAGAGGTCTTGGCTATCTCAAACTTTTTACAATGCTCTTTTATTGTAAATTCGCCCTCTTTATAAGTAGATAAGACTGTGTATTTAAACTCTTTAGAATACCCCATAAAAAAACTCCCCTTAAGATAAACAGACTTTTTATTTCATCTGTCTACCTTAAGGGGAGCATATCA
>NZ_JACZDT010000016.1:0-1702 GCF_015903855.1 Fictibacillus sp. 18YEL24 | reverse complement strand
AGTTCTTTGAAAACTGAACAAAAGAAATAGGTAAGGAATTAAGAATTAATTCCGTCAGTTTTAAAATCGAGCAAGACAAACACTTTTATGGAGAGTTTGATCCTGGCTCAGGATGAACGCTGGCGGCGTGCCTAATACATGCAAGTCGAGCGAATGATGAGGAGCTTGCTCCTCTGATTTAGCGGCGGACGGGTGAGTAACACGTGGGTAATCTGCCTGTAAGACGGGGATAACTCCGGGAAACCGGGGCTAATACCGGATAATAAGAGAAGAAGCATTTCTTCTTTTTGAAAGTCGGTTTCGGCTGACACTTACAGATGAGCCCGCGGCGCATTAGCTAGTTGGTGAGGTAACGGCTCACCAAGGCGACGATGCGTAGCCGACCTGAGAGGGTGATCGGCCACACTGGGACTGAGACACGGCCCAGACTCCTACGGGAGGCAGCAGTAGGGAATCTTCGGCAATGGGCGAAAGCCTGACCGAGCAACGCCGCGTGAGCGATGAAGGCCTTCGGGTCGTAAAGCTCTGTTGTTAGAGAAGAACAAGTACGAGAGTAACTGCTCGTACCTTGACGGTACCTAACCAGAAAGCCACGGCTAACTACGTGCCAGCAGCCGCGGTAATACGTAGGTGGCAAGCGTTATCCGGAATTATTGGGCGTAAAGCGCGCGCAGGCGGTCTCTTAAGTCTGATGTGAAAGCCCACGGCTCAACCGTGGAGGGTCATTGGAAACTGGGAGACTTGAGTGCAGGAGAGAAAAGTGGAATTCCACGTGTAGCGGTGAAATGCGTAGAGATGTGGAGGAACACCAGTGGCGAAGGCGGCTTTTTGGCCTGTAACTGACGCTGAGGCGCGAAAGCGTGGGGAGCAAACAGGATTAGATACCCTGGTAGTCCACGCCGTAAACGATGAGTGCTAGGTGTTGGGGGGTTCCACCCTCAGTGCTGAAGTTAACACATTAAGCACTCCGCCTGGGGAGTACGACCGCAAGGTTGAAACTCAAAGGAATTGACGGGGGCCCGCACAAGCAGTGGAGCATGTGGTTTAATTCGAAGCAACGCGAAGAACCTTACCAGGTCTTGACATCCTTTGACCACTCTAGAGATAGAGCTTTCCCCTTCGGGGGACAAAGTGACAGGTGGTGCATGGTTGTCGTCAGCTCGTGTCGTGAGATGTTGGGTTAAGTCCCGCAACGAGCGCAACCCTTGACCTTAGTTGCCAGCATTCAGTTGGGCACTCTAAGGTGACTGCCGGTGACAAACCGGAGGAAGGTGGGGATGACGTCAAATCATCATGCCCCTTATGACCTGGGCTACACACGTGCTACAATGGATGATACAAAGGGTTGCGAAGCCGCGAGGCCAAGCCAATCCCAAAAAGTCATTCTCAGTTCGGATTGTAGGCTGCAACTCGCCTACATGAAGCCGGAATTGCTAGTAATCGCGGATCAGCATGCCGCGGTGAATACGTTCCCGGGCCTTGTACACACCGCCCGTCACACCACGAGAGTTTGTAACACCCGAAGTCGGTGGGGTAACCCTTTTGGGAGCCAGCCGCCGAAGGTGGGACAGATGATTGGGGTGAAGTCGTAACAAGGTAGCCGTATCGGAAGGTGCGGCTGGATCACCTCCTTTCTATGGAGATTATGAAACACCTTCGTGTGTTTCGTAAGTACGCCTATTCTTCTTTTGTTCAGTTTTGA
>NZ_JACZDT010000015.1:0-1917 GCF_015903855.1 Fictibacillus sp. 18YEL24 | reverse complement strand
AAACATCATATAAGGTTAAGCTAGAAAGGGCGCACGGTGGATGCCTTGGCACTAGGAGCCGAAGAAGGACGGGACGAACACCGATATGCCTCGGGGAGCTGTAAGTAAGCATTGATCCGGGGATTTCCGAATGGGGGAACCCACCATCCGTAATGGGATGGTATCCATATCTGAATACATAGGGTATGAGAAGGCAGACCCGGGGAACTGAAACATCTAAGTACCCGGAGGAAGAGAAAGCAAATGCGATTTCCTGAGTAGCGGCGAGCGAAACGGAATCAGCCCAAACCAGAGAGCTTGCTCTCTGGGGTTGTAGGACACTCTATACGGAGTTACAAAGGAACGAAGTAGGTGAAGTGGTCTGGAAAGGCCAGCCGAAGAAGGTAACAGCCCTGTAGCTGAAACTTCGTTCCCTCCTGAGTGGATCCTGAGTACGGCGGGACACGTGAAACCCCGTCGGAATCCGGGAGGACCATCTCCCAAGGCTAAATACTCCCTAGTGACCGATAGTGAACCAGTACCGTGAGGGAAAGGTGAAAAGCACCCCGGAAGGGGAGTGAAACAGATCCTGAAACCGTGTGCCTACAAGTAGTCGGAGCCCATTAACGGGTGACGGCGTGCCTTTTGTAGAATGAACCGGCGAGTTACGATCCCGTGCAAGGTTAAGTTGATAAGACGGAGCCGCAGCGAAAGCGAGTCTGAATAGGGCGACATAGTACGTGGTCGTAGACCCGAAACCGTGTGATCTACCCATGTCCAGGGTGAAGTTCAGGTAACACTGAATGGAGGCCCGAACCCACGCACGTTGAAAAGTGCGGGGATGAGGTGTGGGTAGGGGTGAAATGCCAATCGAACACGGAGATAGCTGGTTCTCCCCGAAATAGCTTTAGGGCTAGCCTCGCGGCAAGATTCCTGGAGGTAGAGCACTGATTGGACTAGGGGCCCCCACAGGGTTACCGAATTCAGTCAAACTCCGAATGCCAGAGAATTATCCGCGGGAGTCAGACTGCGAGTGATAAGATCCGTAGTCAAAAGGGAAACAGCCCAGACCATCAGCTAAGGTCCCAAAGTATACGTTAAGTGGCAAAGGATGTGGAGTTGCCCAGACAACCAGGATGTTGGCTTAGAAGCAGCCACCATTTAAAGAGTGCGTAATAGCTCACTGGTCGAGTGACTCTGCGCCGAAAATGTAACGGGGCTAAACGTATCACCGAAGCTATGGCTTGTACCGTATGGTACAGGGGTAGGGGAGCGTTCGAAGTGCAGCGAAGTCAGACCGGAAGGACTGGTGGAGCGCTTTGAAGTGAGAATGCCGGTATGAGTAGCGAAAGACAAGTGAGAATCTTGTCCATCGAAAGCCTAAGGTTTCCTGAGGAAGGCTCGTCCGCTCAGGGTTAGTCGGGGCCTAAGCCGAGGCTGAAAAGCGTAGGCGATGGATAACAGGTTGATATTCCTGTACCACCTCCTTTCCGTTTGAACAATGGGGGGACGCAGTAAGGTAGGGTGAGCGCACTGATGGAATAGTGCGTCTAAGCAGTTAGGCTGTTGGGTAGGCAAATCCGCCCAACGTGAAGGCTGAGCTGTGATGGCGAGGGAAATTTTAGTACCGAAGTCCCTGATCCTACACTGCCAAGAAAAGCCTCTAGTGAGGAAAGAGGTGCCCGTACCGCAAACCGACACAGGTAGGCGAGGAGAGAATCCTAAGATGATCGGGAGAACTCTCGTTAAGGAACTCGGCAAAATGACCCCGTAACTTCGGGAGAAGGGGTGCTCTGATAGGGTTTATCGCCCGAGAGAGCCGCAGTGAATAGATCCAAGCGACTGTTTAGCAAAAACACAGGTCTCTGCGAAACCGCAAGGTGAAGTATAGGGGCTGACACCTGCCCGGTGCTGGAAGGTTAAGAGGAGGGGTTATCC
>NZ_JACZDT010000014.1:0-10019 GCF_015903855.1 Fictibacillus sp. 18YEL24 | reverse complement strand
ACCTTGATACCTATCGGATAGAACAAATGACGAAAGAGAAAACTATCCTTAATTAAAGTTTTTTGGAGGATTTTATGAAAAAGACACTATGTATTATGCTTATTCTTTGTCTTGTATCTCCTTTAGGAGTTCAAAAGGTTGCTGCAGAAAGTGATTTTGAACTTTCAAAGTCTGAAATCAATATTTTAAGTATTCCAAACGTATTGAGGTATGATTTTCTTATCACTAATAAGACTCCATCCAAAGGTTTAAAACATCCAGAATATCGTGGACATTACTATCCTCAGCCTTCAATGGAGATTGCAGTTATTCCGGGAAAAAAACTTTCTTCAGTAATGAGTAGATTCCCGAGATCTTCAACGTTTAAGTTGAATCCAGTTGGCGGATCTTCTCAAGGTGATCTAAGGACGCAAAAAAAGGTGTTATTCAGTGTAGAATACAAGATTAAAAAGAATGCTGACTTAAAGAAAGTAAGAGAATATGCTACGGATAGTACGCTTATTATTTTCGATGGTCTTAAAGAAGTTGCTGAATTTCCACTAAATAGGTAGAATCCTTCTGTATCAGCTCTGTTTTTGTGAGTATAAGGAGTGGATAGAATGACTACTAGAAAATTGGTTGTCTGGAGACCTAAAGATGGACTAGAGGGACCATTACACTATGTTGAAGTTAAGTTTGCAGATGGATTGCAGTTAGTATTTGAAGATGAATCTAACACAGAAATTAAAATCATTTATAACCAAAATATCAATAGTAAATTTGTTTTGGCATTTAGATTTACAGATGACTTAAAAAGAGGTGACTTATCTAAGATTGCTCGTGAAGCGCGAATAGAGTATTTCAATACTATTAATGCTAAACCATGGTATTTCTATAAAATGATTAATTCTGATTTCATCCATTGGTTTGATCAATTACCGGGTCCCGGTTCAAATGAAATATCTAATATTCAGCATTTTATATTTATGTGCTCTGAAGAAACTTTTGAAGTGATAAGTGAATACGAACCTATTGTACAGATTAATAAAAAAAAGAGTGTATAAACCCAATAAAGAGCCTTCATTATGGAAATGAAGGCTCTTTATTGGGCATCAGCCTACGAGCTGACTATTGGTTTCAATCCAGGCTGTGATCTCTTCAAAAGAGTATACGTGGTTAACAACATCAACCGTGAAGTCTTCAGCTGCTTTTTGAGGAGCCGTTAAACGATAACCGTTGTATTTTAGAAACTGAACCATAGAAACAAACGCCGTTCGTTTATTCCCGTTATGAAAAGCGTGATTTTTAGCAAGTGAATCAAAGAGAGCTGCAGCTTTTTCAAACAAAGAGCCGTATCTGTCTTCTAAAAAGGCGGACTGTTGCGGTCTGTGAACAGCTGAATTTAGCAGAGAAGGAATTTTTACTCCTTCTTTTTCACTCGGACTGTATTTCTTAATGAGATATAAATTGATGGCTACAATCTCCGTTTCCGTTAAATATCGAACGACATTCATTATCTATCTTTTAATCCTTTAATGGTTTCATCGTACTCGTTCAAGGTGCTGTTAAGCACATCAAAGAAATCAGGGCTTAATCCTTCAGGAAGAGAAACCTTCTGCTGTCTCTTCGTAATCTTTATCACATCGCCATCTACTTCTACAGCTAACAAATCACCTTGTATAGCTCCAATTTTTCTAAGAGCTTCGGTCATGTTGATTCCTAAGCTATTTCCTACCTTCGTCACTTTACGTTCCATTTCCATCTCTTTCACCATACCCATTATTGGATTTCCTCCTTATATGTTATGTCCATAATGTAAAATGGTTAAACGGGTTATATTGTATATACGTATATACAATAATAACATAGAATATGTAAGAATGCATAACAAAACCAAGGATCTGTAGATCCTTGGTTTTGTTTGGTCTTATTTATAAAAAAGAGAGAAGTCTCTGTTAGCTTACGCTTTTTTTAGATGTTTGTCAGGAAAAACGTGTTGCTGATGGCGTTTATATGGACATTAGTATGGATTTAATGTGTCAGTGGTCTTTACTTTCCGAATAGACGTGAGAAAAAACCTGACTTTTCTTTTGGTTCTTCTTTCATGGCGGCTATCTCTTTTTTTGTTTCTTGTGTCTCACGTAGAACCTTCAGTAATATTGCATCCCGGTCATTCTTCATAAGCTTCTCTACATCTTCTAACTTTTGTTTCAACTCATCAATCTTTTGATCCTTCTCTTGTAGTACTTCTTTCATGACAGACGGAAAACGGTCCAAAAAGACTTCTTCTATGTCCTGACGACTGGTAGAACTGATACCTTGAACCATACTTTTTAGTTGTGCGACTTCGCTAACTAGTGCCTGATTAATCTGTTCTTGTCTGTTTAAAGCTTGTTTTAGGGTTTGTTCTTCCTCTTTATACTTCTTCATTACAGACTCGAGTGCTTCCCCCATGTCTATTGGGGTTCTCGTAGATAAGTTCCATTCCTTTAACGCCTGTTCTTTGCCGTTTTTTTGACAAAGCTTATGTATATCTCTCAGTTGCTGTAGATCTTCAACTGTAAAATAGCGATAACCGTTGTTAGGGTTCTTTCTTACTTCCAAATGAAACTCTTTTATATAGTTGAGTACTGTTGTTTTACTGAGTCCGAGATCTTTAGCTATGTCGCCAGATGTGTATTGCACTTCTTCTTTCAAGTATAAAACTCCCTTCACTTCAAGCTAAAGTATAGAACTTTATAAAGCTTGTTAAACATGATTCGTATATATATTTATAGTTTCAATGAAGTACTTTAGCTTTCCTCTTTTAGGGTACATTTTTTAGAAATTCAATACAACAAGTAGTCCAGGTCTATCTCTATAGTACAAGCGTATAGTATAAAAAGGATTGTGTTCGGAGGTAATCAAATGAAGGGAACGTGGAAAGTTATTATTTTTGTTGTTTTATTTGGCGTTCTTTCATTCCTTGTAATCACGTACTTCAGTACAACAGCAGGGACGGATAGAGAACCTATTATGAGCAAAGAAGAAAAACAAGAAACTCGGTTAACTAATCAGATCTTTGCTGTCGCAAACAAGATTTTAAAAGAGAATGGGTATAAAAGTAATTTTATGTCCATTGAAGTAGAGAATCCACCTGAGTCTCTTAAAATAGAGATCATCGAGGAACAGAAACTTTTTAAACAGATTAAACCGAGAATTACGAGAGCCGTCCGTCATGAAATAAAAGCAAAATTAGGAATAGACATGGATATTAATCTTACAAGAAAAAAGTGAGATGACCGTCAATTGAAAAATACTAGCATGAATTTATTTCACCAGAGTTAGTTATCCAAAGCCAATACATCTATTTTGAATGCACATATAAAAGGACAAGCATTAATATATCTAGATATACCAGTTCAATTTATTTACATAAGTAAGTGGGCTGTAAAAATTAATGGAAAGTGGTGCGTAGATTGAAGATTAAAAAGTTTGGTATTACGTTACTAGTATTAGTGGCTTTGTTAATGCCTTCAAACGCTTTTGCGGCTACTGGATGGCAGCTTAAAGGTACAGAGTATATTGCTATTCCGTCTAATGGGAATGTACTGACAGATGTTTATACAGCTACTGATGGTGGGAATTTCAAACTTGAAATAACAGGTGCTGCTGATTCAAACAGTGTTGGAGCTGCAATGTATGTTAATGGTGTATGGAGAGATACAAAAGCAACAGGGTTTAATTCCTCTGGTAAGGCTGTCATTGAATTTTCCGGCCTATCTTCGGGTAATAAAGTACAATTTGATCTAACTCTTATTGATCATGATGTTGTAACGGTAAAATTTTATGATTAAAAAATAAATTTTTAAATCCCGGATATATTTGGTATTCGGGATTTATTTTATTTGTTCCATATCTAAACTCATTTGTATGAGGTGTCAGATATAGTTTAAGTATTGCTGTTTCTTTTTATTAGAGAATGCGCATATTTTAACTCTAGGAGGGTTTTATATGCATTTTAAAAGAAGGCGAATTCCGACAAGAAAGGGTCCATTGCCGTTTAAATATGTTTTATTAATTTCTTTTATTCTTTTTAATCTATTTACTTTACAAGCTTTATGGTTAGTCGACAATAACATAAAACCTACATTAATGGACATAGCGAATACTGAGGCAAAAAAAATTGCTTCAGAAGCAATAAATAATGCTATTTCAGAAGAAATTGTTAAACCCTCTGAAATGGACGACCTTGTAGTTTTCCATCAAAAAAACACTGGTAAATCTTTAGTTAGTTTTAATCCTAAAATATATAGCAAAATATTAGCAACTACTACGGAGCGTATTCATAAGAATCTTGAGCAGGCTAGTCATCAAGCAGATGTTAATAGCGAAAATAAAAAAAATTATATCCCGGGTACGGTTTATTATATACCGTTAGGTCTTTCTACCAACAACTCACTTCTTGCGAACTTTGGACCTAAAATCCCTGTTAAAATGACGATCGTGGGCGATGTAACATCAAAGGTCGAGACGAAAATAAAAGAATCTGGAATAAATAATACGTATCTAGAGGTATTTTTGGATGTTGAAGTAAATACTCAAATTGTCATTCCATTTTCTTCTGAAGAAGCTAAAATCACCTCAACAATAAAATTAGGAGATCTTTTTGTTGAAGGGGATGTGCCAGAATTTTATGGTGTTCCACCAGCCATAACACCTAAAGAGAATAAGGAGGATTAGTATGGATTTTAATATAGAACTGGTAAAAGTATTAGCCGTTGTTGTTTTCATTCTTAATCTTTGGTGGTCCTTTCGCTGTATACAAAAACTTCAAGTCTGGAATCTTTTTATCAGTGCATTTATAAGTTTAGGTTTATCGTTTCTCTATGATTATTCAATTAGCTTGCTCTTTAATTTAATTTCTATATACCAATGTGTTAATGCTTTTTTAATTATAAAAAGACTTAAAATGGATGAACAGGATGTTTGATTATATGAAAAAGCCCCCAAGCTAATGGGGGCTTTTTCATATAGTTACAGCAGGGAAACTAAAAGTTTGATAGAATTAGTCCTAGAAACGAGAAAAATCCCTCTGACTTTGGCGGGTCCTGGGATTCTCTCGAAATACTAAGGTATCGTATACCTATATTTATGTTGTTATGTGGTTATTCTATCACAAAGTATGCGATTCCTTCCACTACTGGAGGGATTTTTATATGGAAAATTTAAACGCCTACGAACGCGCCAAATATCATGCATGGTTTCATCATCATGAAGCCGATGGCTACATAACCCTTGCGAAGAAAACAAAAAAAGGATTTCAGCAATTTCACGTGAAGCCGAAGAAACTGGCTCTCAAACTCTCAAAATGGCTCGGAGAGGACGTTTATTTCTCTCAGAATACCTTTTATAAGCCTCAGCGACAAATTGAACTCATACGCCAATTACGTTCGTTATACGTGGACTTAGATTGTTATCTCTTAAACTATGATCCGAAATGGATTATCGGAAAACTAGAATTAGAGTTTTTTAATCAAAGTATTCCAGAACCAAGTCTTATTATCTTCTCCGGCCGGGGAGTGGTTCTCGTCTGGCTGATTGATCCTGTCCCTTATCAGGCACTTCCCTTATGGCAAGCTGTGCAAAATCATTTTGTACAACAGTTGAAAGCAATGGGAGGAGACACACGAGCGACGGATGCTGCACGTGTATTCCGTCTTGATGGCAGCATTAATTCCAAAAATGGAGAGGCTGTCCAAGTTCAATACCGTCATGATTATAGATATGTACTTCGTGATATTCAAAACGAATACTTACCAGACCTTCAACCAAAGAAAAAGACACGAGGACGCCGTAAGACTGTTGAAAGGCTTTTTAATACATACTCTTTACACCATGCGCGTCTGCTTGATCTCGTGAAGCTTGTGGAACTACGAAATCATGATGTAAAAGGATACCGCGAGACGATTCTCTTTCTCTATCGATACTGGCAATGTTGCTATGTTGCAGATTCGGAAGAAGCTTTAAGGCAGACGTTAATCTTTAACTCACAGTTCACGGAACCATTGGCTGAAAAAGAAGTGATTCGTGCTACGAAGAGTGCGGAGAAGGCATGGAAAGCCAAAAATACCGAAGAGGCGAACGCGGTAGCCAAAGAAAAAGGCTATCCAGGAGCCGGCTACAACCTAAAGAACGCTAAGATCATCGAATGGCTCGATATTACGGAAGACGAACAGGTGCAGCTGCAGACAATTATTGGGCGCAATGAAAAGCGAAAACGCAACACCGAGGCTAAACGAGAGCAACGACGCAAAGAAGGAATGAAGCCTCGTAATGCTTATATTAAAGCTCAAAAGGAAAAGACAGAGGACAAGCTCTGGCTACTCCAGAAAGCTCTAGATAGGTATCCTAATGCAACTCAAAAGCAGCTAGGTATTAAATTAGGACTGAGCCAGCAACGAATTGCACAACTTTTAAAAGAGGTTAAAAATAGATGAAAAAGTTTACTAGTGGTCTGTCTCTTTATATTAAGGGGACGTAGTCCCTGCCCCTTTATGGGGCTCTTGTTTTTTTTCTTATTTCTTGTGTGGAGTGCTCCTATGGCCTTAACACTTCAGTCTTTATCCTCCTCTGTTTATAGTCTAGCAGTTAGGAGTGTATAAGACTTTCCTGGAAGCATACAAGGAAGCAGCTCCTTTAGCGTAGAAAGAAAATGAATTGCTAGTATTGTAAGCGTATTTTATAAGGGGCGGATTCTTTTGATTGAGGCTATTGTTTTAATCGGTTGTATCTTTATTTGTATAGCTTTAGATTATGGTGTGGAATATTGGAGAAGACATCGCTAATTGAGGGTTTAAAAAGTCTTTAATATCTGTTGAATAGATTAGTTTTTCATTTTAAGGGGATGCGAGTCTAGGTTTTCCTTCTATGACAGGCCCGGACCACCAGGTTTTTTCTTTGCTATAGCTCCGAAAATCAAATGACCCCACATAGGATGATGTTGCCTGTGTGGGGTCATTTGAACACCTGGTGATCCGGGCTGTTTTTTTAGTTAGAAGTGGCTGTTTTGGGTAATTTTATTTTATAGATTATAGCTATAAAACCATGGAGAAGAATCCATCTAAATGTGTTTATTTGGTGGAATTAATAACATGGAAGAAGATTTGATGAAAGTGAGTTTATGTATGTTTATATGCAGAGAAAAATAGTAATGGTATGCGTAAATGGATAGATAACACAAAGGATACTCAATTTATATGTTAGTTACGGTTCGATTTCGCTAATTTTCCTTATGGGTAAAGGCTTGCTGCTGATCTAGTGAATCTCGTAAACGCCAGAAGACCTCACACACCCAACGTACACGGGTCTGTGAGGTCTTCTGGCACTCGTTTTATGAGCAGCATCATAGGAGTTTTTTGTATATGCTCTGAGAAGCGTATATTTTTGTTTTAAGAGATTTTTAGTTTCTGTGGATTTGAATGCGTCGTGTATTCAACGTCTTTATAGTAGGGTTTAGTATTTGTTCTGTTGATTTTCATACATGAATTTTATATTATTCTCATTTTTTGAGGGGATCATTGGTTTTTTAGATAGAAGCTTGTATGGTAATGGAGAAAAGTTAAACTTTTTTAGATGTATAAAGTAGCTGTTTTTTTGGTTTTTTTCAAAGATCTTGTCCTATTTTTTTTCTAGCCCTCCCGAAGCCAGTTAGGAGGGTATGGATAGGAAGGTTCCCCCAATAAGAATAGGGTCTTTATATCCTATGTGATAGATAAATAAAAAGTAACGTGTGTTTTAAACAAAAAAACGATTCCTATCTGTCAGAAATCGTTTTTTGTTACAAGAGCTCCTTATAGGGGGAGGAGCAACGCCTATATCGACGCTATTATTAACATACGCAAAAGCAATAAAGAATATTTAAGGTGAATCCTAACCAAATAGACGAAAATCTAAATATGGTAAAGTTACAAACGAGTAGGTGTATGCAAAGTCAATCAAATTTCCATTTACATAATGTCTATAAGTTTTGTACATACTAAAAATAACGTCTGAGTGTGGCGTTGTTTCCGGAAACCTGTAAGGACCGATTCTCAGTAGAGGGAGAATCGGTCTTTTCCATTTAGATAACCAAAACACTTAAAAACGAGTGGAATCATACACACACCACAGGTTGTACACATATAGTAAAAGTATGACCGATAGAGTGCATCCCTGATATCACCAGCGCTGTATTGGTTTTTTGTCAGCTGCCGGTTAAGGGGGAGAAAACATGAAAAAAAGAAAATGTCCATGTCTGAAAAAGACTCCTTTGATTAGACCTCTACATTCACCACCACCTATCGTTTGTAAAAAGCAATGTTGCCACTCTAAATAAGAATGTATACCGACCGAGTTCTCCAAACAGAACTTGGTCTTTTTATATCCTGACAAACAAAAAGAGAAGTCTCTTTATAGACTCCTCTCTTGTAAAACGGATCGAACTTAGTGATGGTTACGATGACAGCTGCATCTTTTCTTTTCGTATCGTCTACACTTGTAGTAAACGGTACAAGAAGGTTCGCATCTTCTTTCGTGTCTTCTATGACAACAACAGTTTCTATAGCCCATGATTATTCCCCCCTAGAAATAATCCGATCCTATTGAACGGATCCGGTTATTATATGCTATGCAGGTAGGGACAAGTTGTATAGACGCTTAAATTCTTATTATTTATATGTATAATCTTATGCATACTTCTTAACGAGTTCAATGATAGATTCTGCTAATTTATTGGTGTCTCCTTCAAATAAATGATAGTTTAGTGAGTTTTGTAGATGGTTGGTCTGGGTGGATATCTTATCAATTTCTTTAAATTCAGCTGACCAATGAATGGTAGGAATAGATACGATACTATTATTTTGTCAACTTTTAAACCGGATTGAAAATGAAAGAAAACAAGAGAAAAGAGAAGAACAGCACATTTTATAATAAGGCTATTTTTTTGCTGTTTCAGAAACCTAAAAACCCTGAATTTCGCCGAATATGGTGAGATTCAGGGTTTTGATTTTTGTTTTGGTTCCGCAAAGGATTTTTATGTTAACTAGCTCTCTTATTTTTTACTTAAGAGGGAATTCAATGGTCCAATTCCCTTTCGTTTCAAAAATTTCATGTATTGTAAACTTTATGTTTGCATTACTAGGTAATCTACCTTCAGGATTGACTTCAATAATCCCAATATATTTATCATCTGATACCTTTAAATCTTCGAGGCCGCCATGGTTTACTTCTTTCTTGTTGATATATACATTAGGTTTACTCCAAAAGGCAGATGTATTGTAATCAAATTCTTTTTTCGTGTTTATTGTATAGGCGAGAAATATACTTTTTTTATTTTTGTATAAGCCATTTACGGTTAAGACAATTCCTTGATCTGCAATCGTTTTCTCAATTTTGGTGGTTTTTTCTTGTTTCCCTGCAACAATTAATTCTTGTTTGTTAAATTGACTACCAAACTTTGTGAAAATCTCGTTATGACTTGGAGGCTTTTCATTTGCTGAAGCAAAAACTATTGTAGTAAGCAATCCTAGCGCAATTACACCAGTTGTAATAAAACGTTTCATTTGCACACCCCTGACCTTTTTTACCATTGTTATAGCTTATCCAACAAGAGATTAATAATTCCATATATTTGGAATTTAATCCTAAAAGGTGTGTTATGTTACAGCTATTAAGTTTATTAATTATCTAACTTGTTCATTTGTTCTAATACATGTTGTTTTACACGTAGTTTTTCTTCTTTGTTCATGTTAAGAGACATTTCACCTTTTAAACGATCAGTTAAAAGGGTTAAAGGCTTATGCTCTTCTATTGATCTTTCTTTTTCTCCTGCTATTAGAAAGATATACGTGCTTAAGTAATCTCCTTTTTTATTATAGAAATCCATTATAGTGTAAATCTCTAACTTTTTATCATTTCTAGTTATCGTGTTTGATTTAATTATTTTGTCATGCTCATTGTGAACGGCAACCCAAACTTTTTCTCCTTTTATGTCCATTAAGTCAACTAAATCACATGAAGAC
>NZ_JACZDT010000013.1:0-18587 GCF_015903855.1 Fictibacillus sp. 18YEL24 | reverse complement strand
CTTTTTTTGTGTGTTTAAAAGACTGTTTGTATAAACTTTGTTGTTTTTGAAAGGGTTGATTTCCGTTGCAGGCTGCTCGCTTTCCACGGGGCAGGCGGTGAGCCACATTCGGACGTTTCACTTTTAAGTGTCTCACCTGCCCGCCTGTCCCGTAGGAGTCTCGCACCTTCCACTCCAATCAACGGTCAAAGGAGAACAAGAACAAGATATTTTGAAGTCTAAATCTCAAAAAATATATAAAAGGAGAAAAAGGTGGTTTGGCGGCTGCCAAACTTTCTATTAGGGGTGTGGGGTTAGAAGGCTCGGGGGTATAGAGCATGGATCGGGCAGGGAGCGGTTGTCGAGAATTAGCGAAATGCCTTTATTTTTGATTTTTGACTTAATTGAGTCTCGTTTCAACTTAATTCACTCTTCTTACGGCTTAATTTTGTGCATTCCGACTTAATTAGACCATGGAGATACCCAGCGTGGTATTTGCAGTACGCCGGCCAAAACACTTCACACCCACTCAAAACCCTCAAAATAGGAAGAAGATGGCTGTGGCCATCTTCCAAAACGCCATATTCCTCAGCAAAACCCCTAAAAATCCATCCCAAAAGCACTTCAAGCAGCTCCACCACCCAACACCCAAACCAAAACCCCACAAAAACACCCTTGATCTACCCTCCCAAACCACTAACTCAGCTCTCCCATTAACCACAACCCACACAATTACAAGGTAATCTTATTTTTATACGAGGTAACCCTGAATATATCCGTAAAACTCCATCATATATCCGCAGATAAAAATCTTTATCCGATTTTCGACACGACATTTACACTTGCTCTAACACAGCACTATAACCAAGAAACCAACCCTCAATTCCTCATCTGCAGCATCATACCAAAAAGGTATGGAATCTTTTTAGCTGTAATGTTTAGAAACTGCTGTATATAGGGTAATTCTTCAGAAGTATACGTATGAAATAGCTCGCTCCACCATTCCGTATCGTATCTACTCAACATACTTAAGTTGTAAAGGATCACATAATGAACCATAAATTCATTAAGCGCAGGAGATTGCAGAAGTTCACGGTTTACAGGCAAGTAGTACGTGTTTTCTTGATGATGATACGATAACGGAAAGCAATCAAAAGGCCGTAACGGTTCATTCTCCCCAAAAACAAGCTGCATCCTATCACTACTTCCACCCAAACTTAAAGAAAACTTTGACGGAAACAAGCTGTTCATATATTCACTAAATCGTTCTAATGACATATGTAGGTGATCGTTAACATTTTTGGGAAGATAGAATGTTGACTCATTTTCCTTATACATCTTCACAAGGTGAACATCACCGTTCATTTGCTTAAACAATGAACTTAACTCTGGCACAGTTTGAAGAAGAGACACCATCGTAAATTTTTCTCCCTCAATATGTTTCATGTGAAACACTTTTTCACAAAAATGATTGAACAGACCTGTTCGTTGTACTTTCACTTCATCATATAGAAACTCATAGCTTCTTTTCTTTCTTTTTCTTGTAGAGAGCCCGTGTGCAAGAACGGCACTTGAATCGGGATAGTCTGGATCGCTGCAGAGTATGCATGCTTTCATAAGCTGAGTCATGCCATAAAACAGAAGTACAGGCTTTAGCTCAACAGGGGCTTGATCGGCGAGATTATAATATTTCTTTCCATGCTCGATATAGTAAATAAACCCATATGTATTATCAAAGCTTTTGCCGTTGCTGTCATCTATGTTTAGTTGAAGATATTGTTTACTCAAGAATTGCTGCGATTTTTGAGAGGAAAAGAACATATCGAATAAAGCCCAAGTGTCATGTTGTGTCATCATTTCTTCGTCATTCCTCTCTTCTTAAATTATTTGAAAAATCGAACATATTTTGTATTCCTTGACACTAGTGTACCCAGTTGATAATCTACAAATAATATTTTTCAGGAAGATAAATTTGAAGGGGTGGTTAAGGTATGTGGCAAGATAAGTTTGCAAAAGAAGGTTTAACCTTTGATGATGTGTTATTAATTCCAGCGAAATCGTCAGTTCTGCCTGGTGATGTTTCGATTAAAACGAGGTTATCTGATACGGTGCAATTGAACATTCCGATTATCAGTGCTGGTATGGATACAGTAACAGAAGCAAACATGGCGATCGCTATGGCTAGACAAGGCGGTTTAGGAATTGTACACAAGAACATGTCTATTGAAGAACAAGCAGAACAGATCGACCGTGTTAAACGTTCTGAAAGTGGCGTAATCACAGACCCGTTCTACCTGACACCTGAGCATCAAGTTTTTGACGCTGAGCATTTGATGGGTAAATATCGTATCAGCGGTGTACCGATCGTAGATGCAGACAAAAAATTAGTAGGTATCTTAACGAACCGTGATTTGCGTTTTGTTCAGGATTACTCCATTAAGATCTCAGATGTGATGACAAAAGAAAACTTAGTGACTGCACCAGTTGGCACTACGTTAAAAGAAGCTGAAAAAACGCTTCAGCAATATAAAATCGAAAAGCTTCCACTCGTAGATGATGAAGGTACGCTACAAGGCTTGATCACTATTAAAGATATCGAAAAAGTAATTGAATTCCCGAACTCTGCAAAAGACTCACAAGGACGTTTGTTAGTAGGAGCTGCAGTAGGTGTTACAAAGGATGCCCTTTTACGTGTAGAGAAGTTAGTACAAGCAGGTGTGGATGCAATTGTTATCGATACGGCTCATGGACATTCTGAAGGAGTTCTTCAAAAAGTTCGTGAAGTAAGGGATGCTTATCCTAAATTAACAATCATTGCAGGAAACGTTGCTACTGCAGAGGCGACTCGTGATCTGATCGAAGCAGGAGCGAGTGTTGTAAAAGTAGGAATCGGACCTGGTTCGATCTGTACGACACGTGTTGTTGCTGGTGTGGGAGTACCACAAGTAACTGCCGTTTATGATTGTGCAACAGAAGCGAAGAAGTATGGTGTACCGATCATTGCAGATGGTGGTATCAAATACTCTGGAGATATCGTTAAAGCGATCGCAGCAGGCGGACATGCTGTTATGCTGGGCAGTATGCTTGCTGGTGTGTCTGAGAGTCCAGGAGAGCGTGAAATTTTCCAAGGACGTCAATTTAAAGTGTATCGCGGCATGGGTTCTGTCGGAGCGATGGAGCGAGGTAGCAGCGACCGCTATTTCCAGGAAAATAATAAGAAGCTTGTTCCAGAAGGTATCGAAGGACGCTTACCTTATAAAGGACCATTGGCTGATACGATCTATCAGTTAGTTGGCGGTATCCGTTCAGGTATGGGGTATTGTGGAACAGCAACGATCGATGAGCTTCAAAATGATTCCCGTTTTGTAAAAATTACGGGTGCTGGACTTCGCGAGAGTCATCCGCACCAAGTTCAAATTACTAAAGAAGCACCAAATTATTCAGTCTAAAGACACATTTTTAGGACAGAGGTATAACCTCTGTCTATTTTTTTGAAAATGTGTATGGTACAATAACTTTTGTGTGTAAATGGGTTTGGAGGTGCAGTTTTTTGAACAGCAAGATAAAACAACTTTTAGTGGTGACACTGATTTTTTCATTTTTTACGACGAGTTTATTAGGATTTTCAAAGTCAGCAAGTGCGGCACCGTCTTTAGATGTAGCAGCTGAAGGGGCTATACTTGTGGATGCAGAAACGGGGAAAATATTATATCAGAAAAATGCTGATAAGTTACTCGCTCCTGCAAGTATGAGTAAGATGATGACCGAATACCTATTACTAGAAGCCATTGACAAGAAAAAGATATCTTGGGATCAGAAAACAAGTATTTCTGAATATGCCCATAAGATTTCTCAAAACCGAACATTATCAAACGTACCATTGCGTGTAGATGAAAAATATACAGTTCGTGAGTTATACCAAGCGATGGCGATCTATTCTGCTAATGGAGCAACGATCGCATTATCAGAACTAATCGCGGGCTCTGAAGGTGAGTTCGTTAAAAAGATGAATGCCAAGGCTAAAGAACTAGGGATGAAAGATTTCAACTTCGTGAACTCTTCGGGCCTTAATAATAAAGACCTTTTCGGCAACCATAATTCAGGCAGTGAAACAGACGAGAACATGATGAGTCCTCGTGCTACTGCTATTCTAGCTTACAACTTACTTAAAGATCATCCAGAAGTATTAGAAACAGCAAGTGTTCCACGTTTGAAATTCCGCGCGGGCACGGATGACGAAATTCAGATGGAGAACTGGAACTGGATGCTTCCTGAGCTCAATAGTGGCTATGAGGGAGTAGACGGATTAAAAACAGGATCTACAGATATCGCAGGTAACTGTTTTACAGGTACAGTGAAAAAAGGAGATACTCGTCTTATTTCAGTTGTTATGAAAACAGGAACTCGCTTGGATCGATTTAAAGAAACGAAGAAACTATTTGATTTTGGATTTGCAAACTTTGAAAAAGAGCAGATCTTACCTGATAACTATCAAGTAAAGAGCAACAAAACAGTACCTGTCGTAAAAGGTAAGGAAAAAGAAGTTAAAGTTGCTACAAAAGAACCTCTTTCTATGGTGATTAAAAGAGGAGAGAAAGAAAACTATAAGCCTAAATTTGTTATGGATAAGAAGAAGATGACAAAAGATGGCGAACTGACAGCACCTGTTAAAAAAGGTGAAGTTGTCGGTCATATCAATGTTGAGTATACAGGCAGCAGTGAAGACTATGGCTACCTAATCGATGGTGAAACAAAAGGCAAGACAGAAGTAGTAACGACTCAATCTGTTGAAAAAGCGAACTGGTTCGTTCTTGCGTTACGCGGTGTTGGCGGATTCTTTGGCGGACTTTGGTCTGGTGCCGTTGACATGGTTAAAGGCTGGTTTTAATTTTATACGATTCTAGAAGTTCTTTAGCATTTGCTGAGGAGCTTCTTTTTTTCTGAAAATATAGAGAGTTGCGCTTTTTTTGATTTGCGATAAAATAGATGAGAATACTAGTTTTATCTTAAAACAACCGAAAATTGTTGTTATAACACATATAATTCAGGGGGTAGTAAGCATGTTAAAAACAGGTACTGAACGTGTAAAAAGAGGAATGGCAGAAATGCAAAAAGGCGGCGTCATCATGGACGTTGTAAACGCAGAACAAGCTCGTATTGCGGAAGCTGCAGGAGCAGTAGCCGTAATGGCACTTGAGCGTGTTCCTTCAGATATTCGTGCTGCAGGCGGAGTAGCGCGTATGGCTGATCCTACAATCACAGAAGAAGTTTTGAATGCTGTTTCTATTCCCGTAATGGCGAAGGCGCGTATCGGTCATATCGTTGAAGCACGTGTTCTTGAAGCAATGGGTGTTGACTATATCGATGAGAGTGAAGTTCTAACTCCAGCGGATGAAGTTTTCCACTTATTGAAGAGCGATTACACAGTACCTTTCGTATGTGGAGCACGTGATCTTGGTGAAGCGTCACGCCGTATCGCTGAGGGTGCATCCATGCTTCGTACAAAGGGTGAGCCTGGAACAGGTAACATCGTTGAAGCGGTACGCCACATGAGAATGATTCAAGGTCAGATTCGTAAAGTAGTTGCTATGAGTGAAGACGAGCTCATGACAGAAGCTAAGAACTTAGGTGCACCTTTCGAAGTTCTTCTTCAAATCAAAAAAGCGGGCAAGCTGCCTGTCGTTAACTTTGCAGCTGGCGGAATCGCAACACCAGCAGATGCAGCACTCATGATGGAACTTGGCGCTGATGGTGTATTTGTCGGATCAGGAATCTTCAAGTCAGAAAACCCAGAAAAGTTTGCTCGTGCTATTGTTGAAGCTACAACGCACTACCAAGACTACAAACTAATCGCTGAACTATCTAAAGGTCTCGGAACGGCTATGAAAGGGATCGATATCTCAACGCTAGCTCACGGTGAGCGTATGCAGGAGCGAGGCTGGTAAATCCATGCTAAAAATCGGAGTATTAGCCTTACAAGGTGCGGTACGCGAGCATGTAGCAGCGATTGAAGCAAGCGGAGCAGAAGCAGTAGCGGTAAAGCGTGTAGATGAACTTGCAGACCTAGACGGGTTAGTGATGCCAGGCGGCGAAAGTACAGCGATGAGACGATTGATCGATAAATATCATTTCCTAGAACCTTTAAAGAAGTTTGCTCAAAACAAACCAGTTTTCGGCACATGTGCAGGATTGATCTTGATGGCTAAACGCATCCAAGGACAAGATTCAGCACACCTTGAACTGATCGATATGACGGTTGAGCGTAATGCGTTCGGGCGTCAGGTGGACAGTTTTGAAGCAGATCTCATGATACATGGTGTAGGGGAAGATTATACGGGCGTATTTATCCGAGCACCATTTATCGTTGAAGTTGGCCCGGAAGTAGAGATTCTATCGAAGCATAACGATCGAATCGTAGCGGCTAAACAAGGACATTTCCTCTGTGCAGCTTTCCATCCAGAGCTAACAGACGACTACAGACTTCATCAATATTTTGTAAAAATGGTACAATCGGCTAAAGAAGTAGTTGCATAAAATACAAAAATGCTGTACATTACTATAAAATCATTATAAAAAATCAATGACAGGAACTAGTAGCAAAAATTACTTTGTTTAGAGAGTCGGTGGCTGGTGAAAACCGATCAAAGTGTTTTGTGAATCCATCCTCGAGTGAAGAGCTGAACGTTCAGTAAGCTTTTCCGGTGAAGAACCGTTACATGTAATCGAGCCGGCAATAGAAATTCTATTGCAATTAGGGTGGCAACGCGGGTTAACTCTCGTCCCTATTTCTAATTTTTATTAGAGATAGCGGGCGGGAGTTTTTTGTTTTCTCATGTGACATCTAAGGCATGATTGAACTTAACTTCTTTGGAAGGTTGAACGAAGTGTAAGGTGCGAGACTCCTGCGGGATGAGTGAGCAGGTGAGCCTCCTAAAACGCATAGCGCTAGGAGGCTCACCGCACACCCCGCGGAAAGCGAGCGACCTAAAAACGTAGTCAACTACTTTCAATAACTGCAAAGCAAAAGAAAACCGTGATTTTTTATAAACTAAAGGAGGACATAAACATGTTAGATTTAAAATTTGTTCGTGCCAATTTTGAAGAAGTAAAAGAAAAGTTATCTGCACGTGGAGAAGACCTCTCTGGATTAGATCAGTTCGAAGCATTAGATCAGCGCCGCCGCGAGTTAATCGGTGAAACGGAAGCACTAAAATCTAAGCGTAATGAAGTATCTAAACAAGTTGCAGAGTTCAAGCGTGAGAAAAAAGACGCTGACCACCTCATCACAGAGATGCGCGAAGTAGGCGATAAGATTAAAACGATGGATGATGAGCTTCGCCAAGTCGAAGAAGATCTTCATGCTATCATGCTGACGTTGCCTAACATACCGCATGAAAGTGTTCCTGTAGGTGAGACTGAGGATGATAACGTACCTGTACGTCACTGGGGAGATGTTCCTGAGTTTGCTTTCGAAGCAAAACCTCACTGGGATATAGCGACTGAACTAAACATCGTTGATTTTGAACGTGGAGCAAAAGTAACAGGCAGCCGTTTTGCTTTTTATAAAGGTCTAGGAGCTCGTCTAGAGCGTGCTCTTATCAACTTTATGATGGATCTACACGAAGACGAGCATGGCTATACTGAAGTACTGCCTCCATACATGGTTAACCGTCAAAGCATGACAGGTACTGGTCAGCTTCCAAAGTTTGAAGAAGATGCGTTCAAAATTCGCGAAGAAGACTATTTCTTGATTCCAACTTCTGAGGTTCCTGTAACGAACATGCACCGAGAAGAGATTCTAACTGCTGAAGACCTTCCGATCACGTATGCAGCGTACAGCGCTTGTTTCCGTTCTGAAGCGGGATCTGCAGGACGCGACACGCGAGGTTTAATCCGTCAGCATCAGTTCAATAAAGTAGAGCTTGTACGCTTCGTTAAACCTGAGGATTCTTATGAAGAGCTCGAGAAGCTTACAGGACACGCTGAAAAAGTACTTCAGTTGCTTAATCTTCCATATCGCGTGCTGAGCATGTGTACGGCTGATCTAGGCTTCACAGCAGCTAAGAAATATGATATCGAAGTATACCTTCCAAGCTACGGTGAGTACCGCGAGATTTCTTCTTGCTCTAACTTTGAAGATTTCCAAGCGCGCCGTGCTCAAATTCGTTTCCGCCGTGATGCGAAAGGGAAGCCGGAATTCGTTCATACGCTAAATGGATCAGGCCTTGCGATCGGTCGTACAGTAGCCGCAATCTTAGAGAACTATCAACAAGAAGACGGAACTGTAGTCATTCCTGAAGTTCTTCGTCCTTATATGGGGAATAAAGAAGTAATCAAGTAAACAAATGAAGAAGCTGACTCAGAAAAGGTATCCAGAGGGGCCTTTAGAGTCAGCTTTTGTTATGTTTACGGGGTGCAAAAGTATTATTATCGGTGGTGGGAAGAAGATTTCAGGTGGTAAGATGGCGATTACTGGTGATAAAGTAGGATCTACAGGTGAAAGTCTTTAGGTCTCAGGTGGTAAGCACGGTTTTAGCGGTGAACGTGTAATGAAAATAAAAACACGTACCGTAAAATCATACCTCCAAAAAAGCCAAATAAAAAAACAAAAAAAGTTATTAAAAACCGTTGACACTTTATTTATTAGCATGTTATTATAGTTCTTGTCAGTCACACGGAGGTATACCCAAGTCCGGCTGAAGGGATCGGTCTTGAAAACCGACAGGGGTTTAACGACCCGCGGGGGTTCGAATCCCTCTACCTCCTCCATATACATATTCAACCTCATCTGAGTTTCTCGGATGAGGTTTTTTGTTGTGTTTTTTTGCACTTACTAATGAGAGCATCTCAATCGCAAATCGTCCCCATTCAAAATCTCGGAGAAAACCCATAAAAATTTTAAACCTTTACACTCAATGATGTAAGCGCTAACACTTTAAAGTGATAAAATTAAGTATTGACAGAACTTTTAGACAGAGCGTATGATGACAACTATAACTTAATCCAATAATGCAATACTTATTCAGAGAGACCGAGGGATCAGGCCCTATGACGTCCGGCAACCTCCATAATGGAACGGTGCTACTTCCTGCAGAATGATGATTCATTCTGGAAGATAAGTCGATGTTTACTTATTCGCCCTCTTCCATGGAATGAAGAGGGCTTTTTTATATTGTAAGGGGGAGGACATATGATCGAGATCAATGACGTTACTAAATTATATAAAGTAAAGGGCAAAGAGATCGTCGGGGTAAAAAATGTATCACTGACGATTGAAAAAGGTGAGATCTTTGGCATTGTAGGATATAGCGGGGCTGGAAAGAGCTCGTTGTTACGCTGTCTCAACTTATTAGAAAAACCAACATCAGGGGAAATCAAGATCGATGGCATCTCAATCACCAAGCTAGGAAAAAAGGAGTTGCGCGAGGAGCGCCTGAAGATCGGCATGATCTTTCAGCATTTTCATTTGATCAGTGCGAAGACCGTTTTTGAGAACATTGCCTTCGCTTTAAAAGCAGCTGGAAAAACGAAAGAAGAAATCACCAGTAAAACAAACGAGTTGTTGAAACTGGTGGGATTAGAGAATCAAAAAGATCAGTACCCTTCTCAGCTGAGTGGTGGTCAGAAACAGCGTGTTGGTATTGCGAGAGCTCTGGCCAACGATCCGAAGGTATTACTTTGTGATGAAGCTACTTCAGCTCTTGATCCGAATACAACAAAATCGATCCTTTCCTTGCTGAAGTCCATCAATAAAAAGTTAGGCATTACGATCGTGCTGATCACGCATGAGATGGAAGTGGTAAAAGAAATCTGCCACCGAATGGCTATCATGCAGGATGGAGAAATCATCGAGTCTGGTGATGTGTATAACATTTTTGCTAATCCAGAAAAAGAGCTCACAAAAACGTTCATCAGCTCTGTTATCCAGATGGATCTACCAGAACCTCTTCTAAAGAACAGAAAAGGAACAGTGATCAAGATTCAGTTCAAAGGAGCCATTGCAGAAGAAGCTGTAGTTTCTGAGCTTTTCCAAAACTATCGTGTAAAAGGGAATATCCTTCACGGTAAGATCGAATATATTCAAGACACGCCGCTTGGTATCTTCATCATGGAACTTGTCGGTGAAGAAGCCGAAGTAAAGCGAGCGATCTCTTATATTGAAAGTCGCATAGAAAATCTTGAGGTGGTGAAACAAGTTGCTTGATTCTATTTTAAACATCCTTCCAGATCTGAATAAAGCATTCTTCGAAACGTTATATATGGTGGCTATATCACTCGGTGTATCATTAGTGGTCGGCTTGCCGCTTGGAATCATCCTATTTGTAACGGACAAAGGATTATTATTTGAGAATGCGTGGATCAAACAGATAGCGGGCATTCTTGTAAACTTGATCCGCTCAGTGCCATTCATCATTCTATTAGTCGCATTATTACCGTTAACACAACTGATTACAGGCACGACGATCGGGCCAACAGCAGCATCTGTCTCACTGTCTGTCGCAGCCATACCATTCTTTGCAAGGCTCGTAGAAACGTCATTACGAGAAATCGATAAAGGCGTGATTGAAGCGGCCGTTGCAGTAGGCGCTACGCCATGGATGATCATCCGTGAAGTGCTTCTACCAGAAGCGAAGCCAGGAATCGTTCAAGCGATAACAGTCACAGCTATCAGCTTGCTAGGTTATTCAGCCATGGCCGGCATCGTCGGCGGCGGAGGAATCGGAGACTTCGCAATCCGCTTCGGCTACTATCGCTACGACAACACGATCATGCTAACAACTGTCATACTACTAATCGTAATCGTCCAGCTCATGCAAGTAATCGGAGACGGTGCAGCAAAGGCAGTAAATAAAAGATAATTTTTTTCTAAAGGTAAGACGAGAAAAGATTCATCTTTAAAGGTTTAGGTTTAAAAGACATCATTGGCAAGTTGATTGGAGTGCAAGATGCGAGACTCCTGGGGGATCAGCGTGACAGGTGAGACCCCGCCAGCGCAAAGCTAGGGAGGCTCACCGCACGCCCCCCGGAAAGGGAGCATCTGGAACGGAAATCAACGACTTCCACAATTGCATCTAGTATTTGCAAAAACGATTTTAAAAGGGGATCAACATGAAAAAAATCATACTTACACTACTAACAGCTCTGCTCGCTTTCGGCTTAGCAGGATGCTCATCATCATCAGATGCATCAAAAGATAAAGAAGTAACCCTCGGCGCAACAGCAGGACCATACACAGACATGGTCAACAAAGCGATCAAGCCCTCACTTGAGAAAAAAGGATATAAAGTAAAAGTCATTGAATTCAGCGACTATATTCAACCAAACATGGCACTATCAAAAGGCGATCTAGATGCGAACCTTTTTCAGCACAAAGTGTACATGGAGAATTTTGCAAAAGAAAAGAACTTAAAGCTGTCAGAAGTCATCATCGTTCCAACAGCACCGATGGGTCTCTATTCTGAGAAATTCAAATCGGTTAAAGATATAAAAGAAGGAAGCACGGTCGCTATTCCGAACGACCCAGTTAACTTAGCGCGTACGTTGCTCATGCTTGAAGATGCAAAACTGATCACTATTAAAGAAGGAATCAACGAACTAACAGCTTCTGAAAAAGATGTTCAGGATAACCCTAAGAAGCTTGTGTTCAAACCATTAGAAGCGGCGCAGCTTCCACGTGCTGTACAAAGTGCAGATGTTGCAGCTGTACCTGGTAACTTTGCACTCGCAGCAAAGATGGACTTATTGGATGCGATTCAATTAGAGAACATGCCGGACACGTACCGTAACCGTGTTGTGGTGAACACGAAGGATGTTGATTCTGCATTTGCAAAAGATATTAAGAAGGTAGTGGAATCGAAAGAGTTTGAAGAAGTGATCGATAAGGAGTTCGAAGGCTTTGGAAAACCAGAATGGATGAAGAAATAAATAACAAAACCCCGGAGCTCATTAGAATGAGAACCGGGGTTTTCTATGTTTATAAGCGAACTTCTCGTTTCGCTTCAATCTTTTGTGCAATCTTTTCTACGATATGATCGATGGACTCTGGATTATCGCGAAGATCGTAATCATTGATGTTCACACGAAGCACAGGACATGAATTAAAAGAAGCGATCCACTTTTCATAGCGGTCGTACATCTCTTCCCAATAAGAAACCGGTGTTTCTTGCTCCATCTTACGTCCGCGTTTTTGGATACGAGCTAAGATATCATCAAGAGAGCCTTCTAAGTATATCAAGCAATCAGGCTGCGGGAAGTATGGTGTCATGACCATCGCTTCAAACAGGTGAGTATACGTTTCGTAATCTACATCAGACATGTTGCCTTTATCAAAGTGCATGCGAGCAAATATACCTGTGTCTTCATATATCGAACGGTCTTGCACAAATCCGCCGCCATAGTCGAACATTCTTTTTTGCTCTTTGAAGCGTTCTGCTAAAAAGAAAATCTGCAGGTGGAAGCTCCAACGCTTAAAATCATGATAAAAGTTTTCTAAGTATGGGTTGTTATCCACTTTTTCCATGGATGTACGAAACTTTAATTTTTCAGCAAGTGCATTCGTAAATGTAGATTTACCCGCACCTACCATACCTGCCACTGTAATGACAGCATCGTTTGGGATTCCGTATTGTATGAGCTTACTCATCGCGCAACTTCTCCTTTTTTCAGAGTTGCATCGATTAAGGAAAAGATTTTCTCTTTATCCGCTTCATACGCAACAAAATCTAAGTCATCTCCGTTAAACGAGAGCACAGGAATCTCCGGGTGCTGCTTTTTAAAGGCAGTCATGAACGTCTCGTAATCTTCAGCTAACTGTTCTAAGTACGCAGGCTCCATATTTTGCTCGATAAAACGTCCACGCTTACGCACGCGGTCCAGCAACGTATCGAGGCTAGCGTTTAAATAGATGATTACGTTCGGTACAGGCATATCCTCAGTAAGGATATCAAAACACTGCATGTATTTATGAAGATTTCCGTCTTTTAGCGTTCGACCTGCAAAAATACGGTTCTTAAAGATATGATAATCAGAAACGACAGGTATCTGTTTAGATAAATACTGTCCTTGAATCTCTTCAAGCTGTTTATACCTGTTGCAAAGAAAGAACATCTCGGTTTGAAAACTCCACTCATCGATGTTGTCGTAAAATTTTCCGAGAAAAGGATTCTCCTCTACAATCTCTTTCAATAATTGAAAGTTATAGTGCTCGGCAATAGCTTTTGCGAGCGATGTTTTCCCTACGCCAATCGGCCCTTCAACTGCGATAAAGGGGGTTGAACTCATCTTCCTTTTCCTCCCTTATAAATAACAAACGAAAAATTACAGACAAAGAATATTGTAGCATACGTTTGGAAAAGGTGGTGAGATTATCGGTAAAAAGTTAATGGTAAATATGCTATTTAGTACATCGTTTTATGTTTGTTTTCATTTGCCTGATCGATGATCGCTTTTAAATCTAAGTCTTCGCTCTTGCTGATATCGGCATTCAATGTCTTTTCCATTAATATTAAGGCTCTTTCGTTATCTTCCTCTATATTAGAAGCGGAACAATCAGCAGGTGCATAAAGTGTATAACCTCTCATATAAGCATCGTTTGCTGTAAAGAGAACACATATGTTACCTGCTACTCCACATAGTATTAAAGTTTGAATACGAAGTTCATTTAATAAAGTAGATAATGGTGTCGAGAAAAATCCGGAATGCTTAGGTTTCACGACAAAAAAATCATCATCGTCAGGCTGCAATTTTTTTACGAATTCACCACCGGATTGTGTGGAGCAATAATCAACAAGCTTATGTTTATCTGACTGCCATTGTCCGAAGTTATCGTTCACATATATAACCGGAATGTTTTCTTTTTTTGCTCGTTTTTTTAATTCCAGAATCTTATCGGCTATCGGTGCAGACGTTTTTAACAAAAGTGGCGCCTCAGGAAAATTAAAGTCGTTGATCACGTCAATAATAAGCAGAGCGACAGGTATTTTATTGTTCTCGTGCTGATGTTGTTTTTCCATAACGAATCCTCTCTTTTCGTTTTAGCATATTTAATAAAAAGTCATTCTTATCTATATAAAGGAAGTAATGAATTTGATCTATACAACCATTCCTTTCTTTATTATTAGCAAAACCTCTTGTATAATCTCTTACAACTAAAACTTTGGAGCGAAAATGATGGAGATCTTAGAAAAAGATGAATTTTACATGGGGCTTGCTTTAGAAGAAGCACAAAAAGCAGCGGATATCGGCGAGGTTCCCATTGGGGCTATTTTAGTCATAGAGGATGAGATTGTCGCAACAGCCCATAATCTGCGTGAAGCCGAACAAAGAGCGATTGCTCATGCAGAGCTTCTAGCCATTGATCAAGCGTGTAGAGATAAGGAAGCGTGGCGACTCGAAGGAGCAACACTATACGTAACGCTAGAACCATGTGCGATGTGCTCAGGTGCGATTGTCCTCTCAAGAGTAAGTCGTGTGGTGTACGGAGCGGCTGATCCTAAAGGAGGCTGTGCGGGAACGTTAATGAATCTTTTACAAGAAGAACGCTTTAACCACCAATGTGAGGTTGTAGCAGGTGTAAAGAGTGAAGCGTGCGGTCAAATTCTTTCAAGTTTTTTCAAAAAACTACGTGATCGTAAAAGGAAGGAAAAGGAAGAGCGAAGAAAGGAGCTTTAGTGCTCCTGCGGTTGATTTTTTTAAAAGGACATAGTATACTAAATCTTGCACATTTAGTTGTGCATCTAACAATGTTATACACTTTGTCGCGCTAGATGGGGAGGTAGCGGTGCCCTGTACTCGCAATCCGCTGTAGCGAGGTTGAATTCCTCTCCTCGGCTAGTTCAACGTATGGTCTGACGGACGTAAGTGGTGTTGATGTCCGGGTCCTGCGCAACGGAGACCCATGAACCCTGTCAGGTCCGGAAGGAAGCAGCAGTAAGTGGACCACTTCGTGTGCCGTGGGGCAACCTGGACTGAGCTAACTGCGTTTGTACGCATAGGTTGACTATTCCAAAGAGAGGTGCGCGGCATTCTAATATATAAACAATAACTCACCCTTGTTTCAGGGGTGAGTTTTTTGTAATGTTTCAGTATAATATAGAAAGAATGAAGTGATATAAAGGAGGCAAAGGGATGAGTTATCAAGCGCTCTACCGCGTATGGAGGCCACAGAGCTTTGAAGATATGGTCGGGCAGGAACACATTACAAAAACAATTCAAAATGCCTTGATGCAGGACAAGCTTTCCCATGCCTACCTGTTTTCAGGACCACGAGGAACGGGTAAAACAAGTGCGGCAAAGATCATTGCCAAAGCTGTTAACTGTGAACGGGCTCCAGTATCTGAGCCATGTAATGAATGTGACGCTTGTAGAGGAATCACGAACGGCTCGATATCTGATGTACTAGAGATCGATGCTGCCTCTAATACAGGTGTGGATGATATAAGAGATATTCGGGACAAAGTAAAGTTTGCGCCGTCCTCTGTTACGTACAAAGTCTATATCATAGATGAAGTACATATGCTTTCAACTGGTGCGTTTAACGCTTTGTTAAAAACATTAGAAGAACCTCCAAGCCATGTTATTTTTATTCTGGCAACCACAGAGCCGCATAAGATTCCGGCAACGATCGTTTCCCGATGTCAGCGGTTTGATTTTAAACGGATTTCTTCACAGTCTATTATCGGTCGAATGAGACAGATCGTCGACGCTAACGGTACCGAAGTAGATGAAGAAGCCCTTCAACTGCTAGCCAGAGCAGCAGAAGGCGGAATGCGTGACGCATTAAGTCTCCTCGACCAAGCGATCTCCTACAGTGATGAAAAAGTAAGAGTGGAAGATGTTTTGTCGGTAACCGGCTCAGCCTCACAAAAACATCTTTCTGAGATGGCAGAAGCCTTTTTAGAAAAAGATGTTTCAAAAGCTCTTACATTATCTACAGAACTTTTACATGAAGGAAAAGATCCTGTTCGCTTTTTAGGAGATCTTATCTACTATTATAGAGATATGCTTCTCTACAAAACGGCACCTCAATTAGAAGAGCTGTTAGAACGGGTCTCAACGGACGAAGACTTTGCACGATTAGCAGATGCTACAGCTGCAGAAGACATCTATTCGATCATCGGTCAGTTAAATGCTGCACAACAAGAGATGAAATGGACGAACCATCCTAAGATTTTCTTAGAGACAACCTTCATCAAGATTTGTTATCAAAAGCAAGAAGGGATCTCCTCTCAAGCAGGGAATCCTTCTGTTGAACCGTTAATGCAAAGAATTGAGCAATTAGAACAAGAACTAAAAAAAATGAAAGAAGGCGGTTGGTCATCTAACGGATCATCCTCCCAGACCGAAGCAGAAGCTCCAAGAGAGAAACGTGTGATAAGAGGACAAGGTGGCGCATCACAAACGCAAGTGAAAGAGATGCTCAAAAAAGCAAAAAAACCAAACCTTGTTCAGCTTAAAGGGATGTGGGGAGAGATCTTAGATAAGATTCGTTCTGAAAAAGTAAGTGCATATGCCCTTCTTTCAGGTGCAGAGCCGGTAGCTTGCTCAGATCAAATCTTTTTGCTGGCATTTCAGCATGAAATCCACCGTCAGATGGCATCTCAAGAGAACAACAGAAGCTATGTTGAAAGCGCAGTTTATAGTACAATAGGAAAGAACCTGTCCATGCTATCCATATTGGATCCAGAATGGCAGAAACTAAAAGCTGATTTCATTAAAGAACAACAGCAAGGCCAGCCATCTTCTGAAGAAAAAGAAAAAACAGAAGACCCTCTCATCGCGGAGGCAATCAAATTAGTTGGCGATGATTTAATTGAGATAAAAGAAGAGGAAGAATAAAAGGAGGAATTGTACGATGATGAAAGGCAACATGAACAATATGATGAAACAAATGCAAAAAATGCAGCGTGACATGGCAAAAGCTCAAGAGGAACTAAAAGATAAAGTGATCGAAGGTACAGCTGGCGGCGGTATGGTTACTGTTAAAGCGAATGGTCACAAAGAGATCATCGACATTATCATCAAAGAAGAAGTGGTAGATCCAGATGATATCGATATGCTTCAAGACCTTGTACTAGCGGCTACGAACGATGCACTTAAGAAAGTTGACGAACTCGTATCACAAGACATGGGCAAATTCACAAAAGGACTCAACATTCCTGGAATGTTCTAGGAATATGATATGCATTATCCTGAACCGATCTCAAAACTAATTGAAAGCTTTATGAAATTGCCGGGCATCGGACCGAAAACGGCGGTTCGCCTGGCATTTTTCGTATTGGAGATGAAAGAAGATGACGTGCTTGATTTTGGACGAGCACTCGTTAACGCGAAACGTCAGCTCATCTATTGTTCCAACTGCTTTCATATTACTGACCGTGATCCTTGTATGATCTGCGATGATTCAAGCAGAGACCGAACGACGATCTGTGTTGTCCACGATTCCAAGGATGTTATTGCGATGGAAAAAATGAAAGAATACCGCGGACTCTATCATGTACTTCACGGTGCCATCTCACCAATGGACGGCGTAGGACCAGAAGATATTAAAGTTGCAGAACTATTGAAGCGTCTAACAGATGAAGGCATTCAAGAAATTATCATGGCTACTGATCCGAACATTGAAGGAGAAGCCACTGCCATGTATATCGCAAGACTTCTAAAACCAACGGGTATCAAGATTACTCGTATTGCCCATGGCCTACCTGTAGGCGGAGACTTGGAGTATGCGGATGAAGTAACGCTATCCAAAGCGCTTGAAGGAAGAAGAGAAATCTAACTAAAGGGGTTGCTTGCATGTTTTTTTCCCGAAAAGGGCGATTGAAGCGATCCGGAGATGAAGAGCTGCTTCAAAGTCTTGATGAGCTAAAGATAGACTGGATGCACCAAAAAGAGATGGTGGAACGCAGTGTCGAGCCATCAGAAGAGGTTATCTTTAAGCTTCAACTAGCAGAATCAAAATACTTCTTCTTATTAAAAGAAGCGAAAAAAAGAAACGTCACGACCAGCAAGTTAAAATAACTGCTGGTCTTTTTTTTGGACAACTCCCATACAATGACTAGTAAATAACTTTGATGTTGTATAGGGGGAATATAGAATGGAGCCAATAACGGTAATCGCTATTCTTGGAACTATCATCTTTGTTCTGCTTCTAGTAGGTGCTCCAATGCGGCCAATACGCTGGATCGGATTCGGTATTACACGCTTTTGTATTGGTGCACTATTGCTTTTCTTATTAAATGCCATCGGAAACTCATATGACATTCATATTCCGATCAATGCGTTTACCGCTCTGATCTCAGGAATTGCTGGACTACCCGGCATAGCTTCCCTAGTAGCTATCGAATTCTTCATCTTGAACTAGGGGATTTACAAGTATTCATAAACCAAGGTTTAGAGAGCGATAATCAGCTTTCTAAACCTTTTTTCATTTATTTAAAGTAATTTCAAAATAACTATTGACCTTGAATCACAATACGTGATATATTATTTCTTGTCGCCGCAACACATGAAACATTGTTGCAGGCGGGAAACAAATTTTAAAAAACGGTTGACTTCTTCTTATAAAGATGTTATCCTAATAAAGTCGCTAAAACGAGCGGCTAACAAAC
>NZ_JACZDT010000012.1:0-57049 GCF_015903855.1 Fictibacillus sp. 18YEL24 | reverse complement strand
AGAAGATGGATGAAAATCCATCTTCTTTTTTTGTGTTTTAAAAAAGAAATAAGGTGGTTTGGCGGCTGCCAAACTTTCTATAAGGGGTGATTGGGGGATGAAGAGCTCGGGGTATGGAGCTTAGATCGGGCAGGGAGTACTTGTCGAGATTTAGCGAATGGCCTTTATTTTTGATTTTCGACTTAATTGAGGCTCGTTTCGACTTAATTTACTCTCATTTTGACTTAATTTTGTGCATTCCGACTTAATTAGACCAGGGAAATACCCCACTCCGTATGTTTTGAAGATCAGTTTCAGCCCCGAAACTCACCTACACCTCTCAAAATAGGAAGAAGATGGCCAGAGCCATCTTCCAACACGCGATATTCTTCACCAAAAGCTTCAAAATCCAACCCACAAGCACCTCTAGCACCTCCAGCAACCACACATCCAGCTTTCCCCATCAACACAACCCCTACACAATTACGAGGTAACCTTCTTTATATACATGGTAACCCTGAATATATCCGTAAAACTTCGTCATAATTCCGTAGATAAAGATTTTTATCTAATATTCAACAAAGTTACTTTACCTTACCAGTTAGTACGGCTAGCACACACTAAAACATCCTAAAAGCCCACCAAAACCCTCAAATCATCCAAAAATGCAACTAATTTGCCTATCCAGCACATCAATTGGTTTTAAACCCCGTTACAGCGGGGATTATGGACCATGAAGACGCGAACTTGGTTTATTTTCATGAATTGAATGAAGACAGACACAACAAAGCCTAGAGATTCATACATTTTATAGAGTATCCAAAATAATCTGAATTAACGTATATGAATATATTAATCTGGCAACAATGGCAATTATGGAGGTGGAAGAATGAAAGCGACACGACAGTACGGGGAGATTTGTATGGTATGTGAAGAGAAGAAAGATCGAGGGTTACACATTCTTCATCAGTTTATTTGTCAAGAATGTGAACATAAAATCCTAACTGCGAAAACCAATGACGAATATTATAAACATTATTTATCCCAACTAAGAAAATTAAAGTTAGTAAACGCGTCTTCCTAAGAAAACAGGCTATTCAACAGCCTGTTTTTTTGTTGCTGTAAATTCGTAGGATTGGAATCTGTGATAGAATAAAGATAGTAATAGAAGTAAAAAAACGTTTAAAAAACAAAGGGTTTTTGTAATGAAACAAGCACCGCTATATGAAGCGTTAATCAATCATAGTCGTACAAATAAATGGTCATTTCATGTGCCGGGACATAAAAATGGACATATTTTTGAAGAGAAGGCTAGAGCCTATTTTCAATCTGTATTACCGTTAGATGTTACGGAGCTTTCAGGACTAGATGACCTGCATCATCCAGAAGGTGTGATCTCAGAATCGCAGCAGCTTTTGGCTGACTACTACAAAGTTAAACAAAGCTTTTTTTTAGTAAATGGAAGCACTTGTGGAAATCACGCCATGATCCTTTCATCATTTAACGATGATGATATTGTACTCGTACAACGGAATTGTCATAAATCCGTGTTGAATGGATTAGAGTTGGCTGGTGTTACTCCAGTTTTTCTTCATACCGAAATGGATAAAGAGGGCGGATATCCATTAGGTGTGGATCTGCAAACCATCAAACAAGCGGTTGAGGATCATCCCAATGTAAAAGGGATTATACTAACTAACCCTACGTATTATGGAATGCAGCAAGACATTCAAGCAATTGCTGATTTTATTCATAGTGTTGGTGGTGTTGTCTTAGTTGATGAAGCCCATGGAGCACATTTCGGATTAAAGAATATGCCAACCAGCTCGATACATAAAGGGGCAGACATGGTTGTGCAATCTGCGCATAAGACTCTACCGGCTCTAACGATGGGCGCTTATTTACATGTGAACAGTGAACGAGTAGATATCCACCGTCTAAAGCATGCTCTGCAGTTGGTACAGTCTAGCTCTCCATCCTATCTGATCATGGCTTCACTTGATCTTAGCCGACTATACCTTGAAAATTTGCGCAATGATGAGATCAATCTTATCTTGTCTCAAAGTGAAGATATGAGAAAGTATATAGATTCACTTCCTCATCTCAAAGTAATGAAAGCTCCAGATCTATATGAGGTTGATCCATTAAAGATTACTGTTCAGTCTGATAGGGAATTATCCGGGTATGAGCTTCAGGAGCTGTTTGAAAAAGAAGGGCTTTTTACAGAGTTAGCAGACGACCGAAATGTTTTGTTCGTATTGCCGCTCGGTCCATTGAACAATACGAAGGATTTACAAAAGGTGCTTAAAAAAGTAGCCGATCAACTTCCTCGTTATAATAAAAGAGAACGAACAGAACAATCTATAACGGACGTTATGCAAGTGAGCAGTTTATCACTATCGTATAGAGAAATGAGAGGTTTACAAGCTAAACCTCAGTCGATGATGGATTCAGAAGGACAGATAGCAGCAGAAGCCGTTATTCCTTATCCTCCAGGAATTCCGCTCGTCGCAAAAGGAGAACAAATTACTTCGAAACATATAGATGAGTATTCTTCCTTAAAAAAGAAAGGTGCTCGGTTCCAAGGAATTACCGAGGACCATTTGATATATGTTTTTGATCATAGGTAAGGGGCAGTAATCGTGGAAGGTTTATTTATTACACTAGAAGGGCCGGACGGGTCAGGAAAAACAACACAAATTGCGAAGGTTGCTGAGTATTTACGAAAGCACGAGGTGGATTTTATCCAAACGCGTGAACCAGGTGGTACCAATATCAGCGATAAGATACGATCGCTTGTCTTAGATCCAGAGCATAAAGAAATGCATGATCTTACAGAAGTTCTACTCTACGCGGCTTCGCGTGCACAGCATGTACATGAAAAGATTATTCCTGCATTAGAAGAAGGAAAAGTCGTACTCTGTGATCGATTTGTTGATGCGTCGCTTGCCTACCAAGGGTTTGGTCTTGGTGTGGGTGAAGAACGTGTGCTGCAAGTTAACAACATTGCTACGAGTGGACTTGTACCGGATCGCAGCTATTTTGTAGATGTTTCTCCGCAAGTTGGAAAAGAGCGAATGAAAGCTCGCTATGGGACAGAGAACTTAGACCGAATCGAACAGAAAGATCTTTCTTATCATGAACGAGTGAGAGAAGGATTTGCTCAAATCTTTTCAAGACAAGCTGAACGGATCGTTCGAATTAATGGTGAACAGAGTCCTGATGCTGTGTTTGAAGAAATCGTAAAGGATTTAGATCAACTTTTATCGAATCATAAGAAAAAGTAGAGAGGGGCATTTGCCATGAAAATGATTATAGCCGTTGTTCAAGATAAAGACAGCAACCGATTGCAAGATGCGCTTGTTGATAAAAACTACCGTGCTACAAAACTCGCGACAACAGGAGGATTTTTGAAAGCAGGGAACACAACGTTTATGATTGGTGTGGAAGATGCTCAAATCAATGATGTTATGGAGATTATTCGGGAGAACTGCAAGAGCCGTAATCAGATGGTGGCACCTGTTTCACCGATGGGAGGCAATGCAGATGCTTATGTGCCATACCCGGTTGAAGTTGAAGTAGGGGGCGCGACAGTATTTGTTCTGCCCGTTGAAAGCTTTCAGCAATTTTAAATAAATTTGAGGGGTTATTATGAAAATTGGCCAAGATATAAGACCCATTCTGGATACGAAGCAGAACGATGGAAAGATCGGTAAAAAACCATCTCTTTCATTTGGTGAAGCTGTATCCAAACAAAGTGAGAAATTACATTCCGAACAGTTAACAAGACTGTTAGGTGATATAGAGAATCAAGGCAAGAGACTGCTTCAATCACAAACGGTACGAGATCTGCAGCTGTATAAGAACTTGGTTCAACGCTTCGTAAAAGAAGCCGTTGATTTCGGTATGCAACTTAAGCAGAACAAAAGCTGGAACGAACAAGGGAGATCACGGACCCTTAAACTTGTAAAAGAAGTAGATGAACATTTGATTCAGCTGACCGAAGCTGTTCTTAGCCAAGAGAAAGATTCGATTACTTTGCTTGATAGAATCGGAGAAATTAAAGGTTTATTAGTTAATTTATATACGTAGTAGGTGAGTAAGATATGGTGAGCTGGGAAGAGTGCAGCAAAACACAGCCCCGTGTTGTGAAATTATTAAAAAACAGTATACGAAAACAGCGCCTTGCTCATGCATATATTTTTGAAGGGGCACATGGAACAGGAAAGATGGCGACTGCAACGGTTCTTGCTAAAACGTTTCTTTGCAGAAACAGTGAGGATGGAAACCCTTGTGAAAGCTGTCCGAACTGCAAGAGGATCACATCTGGCAACCATCCTGATGTACATATCATCATACCAGATGGCCAGAACATTAAGATCGATCAAATAAGAGGACTTCAAAAAGAGTTTGCTTATAGTGGGATGGAGTCATCGAAAAAGGTATACATCATCGAGCATGCCGATAAGATGACCGTTCAGGCGGCAAACAGCCTTTTAAAGTTTTTAGAAGAGCCGGGAAATGATACGATTGCTCTTCTTTTAACAGAACAGGTTCATCGTTTGCTCGATACGATTCGTTCAAGGGCACAGACATTAACCTTTTCACCCCTTCCCCCGCAAGGGATTTTAGAGAAATTACTACATGAAGATATACCAAAACCTGTAGCTATGTTAGCGTCCTCTTTGACTTCGGATTATGCGGAAGCACTCGAAATTTGTAGGGAAGAGTGGTTTGCACAAGCAAGAGCCAAAGTGATACAATTAACGGAGGACTTGAGGCTCCGGCCTGATTACTGTCTTGTTGTACTGCAAGATCAGTATTTAAGTTTTTTTAAAGAAAAAGATCAGTTACGTTTAGCTTTAAACCTACTTTTGATCTGGTATCGAGATCTTTTATCTATACATTTATCAAACTCGGAAAACGTTGTGTTTTTCGATCAGCTTCAAGCATTAGAGCAGCAGGCTCTTCACACTTCGCAAAAAAAGACGGGTGAAGCCCTGCAAGCGATACTGACTGCTCAAGCTAGACTCAGGAGCAACGTCAGCCCCTTGATGGTGATGGAGCAGTTGGTTTTACGATTACGGGAGGGATAAAACCTTGTATGAGGTAGTGGGAATCCGCTTTAAAAAAGCGGGTAAAGTATATTATTTCGACCCCGGCGACCTTGAAGTGAAAAAAGACGCGTTTGTCATTGTGGAAACGGCGCGTGGAATAGAATATGGCAAGGTAGTTATCGATAAGAAACTAGTCGGGGAGAATGATGTTGTTCTTCCTTTAAAAAAGGTCGTTCGGCTCGCGACACAGAAAGACATTTTGTCTGTAGAAGAAAATAAAGCAGCCGCTAAGGAAGCGTTTCAAAGTTGTGAGGAAAAAATCATCGAACATAAGCTGGACATGAAGCTTGTCGATGTCGAATATACGTTTGATCGAAACAAGATTATCTTTTATTTCACAGCAGACGGAAGAATCGATTTCCGGGAGTTGGTCAAAGATCTGGCTTCTATCTTCCGTACTAGAATCGAACTCAGGCAGATCGGTGTTAGGGACGAGGCGAAGATGCTGGGCGGAATTGGTCCGTGTGGACGAATGCTTTGCTGTTCAACATTCCTTGGAGATTTTGAGCCCGTCTCGATCAAGATGGCAAAAGATCAGAACCTTTCATTAAATCCTGCGAAAATTTCAGGGCTTTGCGGCCGTTTGATGTGTTGTTTGAAGTATGAGAACGACTATTATGAAGAAGCTAAAGAAGAAATGCCTGATGTTGGTGAAGAGATTATGACCCCTCATGGTGTTGGTCGCGTTGTCGGCTTGAACTTGCTAGAGAAGGTCATCCAAGTGAACATTCCAGCTATGGAAAGAACGACAGAGTTCACTTTGGACGAGCTCGCTGGTAAGAGAGAGGAATTATTCAGTCAGGCCACAGAGTAAAAAGAGGTGGAATTCGTGGAAAAGAAAACAATATTTTCCCGCGTAGTACAGATGGAAGAGCAAATCACGGTGCTGTCAAAGCAACTGGAAGATTTCAAGACTCATTTGGCTGCACTAATTGAAGAAAACCACCATCTCGTGATGGAAAATGAAAATCTGCGAAACAAGCTGAATGCCGATCAAAAGCGGAGTTCTGTTAAAAAGTCTGTAGCCTCTAAAGCCAAGAAAGAACCTACCGATATCGGTGAAGGTTATGATAACCTGGCGCGTCTCTACCAAGAAGGATTCCACATCTGCAACCTTCATTACGGCAGTGTACGTTCAGAGGGAGATTGTTTGTTTTGTCTTTCATTTTTGAATAAGAAATAAACGCCTTTCCAAATGGGAAGGCTTCTTTTTATATGGCAGTGTTTGTGCGGAAAGCGGCAAGTCCCTGAAAGATGAACATTCATATAGGGTTATACGAGGGGGAGTAGCTTGCGGAATTTGTCGACGATTGTAGACTCGTGGATAAACAGCAAAAACTTTTGGATTGAGAGCTAAATCTCGTGGATAAAAAGCTGAAACTTCTGGATTGTGTCCAAAAACTTCTGAATTGAACGAGCTGAATACCCACCTAAGTATACTAATATGACCAGTTTCGGGTTCCGAAACTGTCCTATATCTTGTGAAATAGCATATCCAATGAATAATCAGTAAAAAACCAATAACAACTCAACCTATTATATAGAAGAAAGAGAGGGAAGAGCTATGAGTGATCTATTGCAAGATGAACGGATTGATTTTTTAGTACATGAAGACTTAAAAATCATACAAAGTCCCTCTGTTTTTTCTTTTTCACTAGATGCTGTGTTATTAAGCCGTTTCGCGTGGGTTCCGATTCAAAAGGGTAAGATCATTGATCTGTGCAGCGGTAATGGTGCTGTTGCTCTTTTGTTAAGCAAGCGGTCGAATGCAAAGATTACAGGAGTAGAGATTCAGGAAAGATTGCACAGTATGGCAACGAGGAGTGTAGTATTAAACCATCTAGAAGAACAGATCCAGATGGACTTAGCAGATATTAAAGACGCTCCGACTACATATGGTCATGGCTCGTTTGATGCACTTACTTGTAATCCACCGTACTTTGCCTCTGTACATGAAGAAGATTTTAACCAGAACGAACACCTTGCTATCGCGCGTCACGAAATTCACTGTTCGTTGGAAGATGTTATCCATGTCAGCAGTCAGCTTGTGAAGCAAGGCGGCAAGGTTGCAATGGTTCATCGGCCGAACAGGCTTATGGAGATTTTAGCTTATATGAGAGAGTATAAACTTGAGCCAAAAAAACTGCAGCTGATCTATCCGAAAGCAGGCAGTGAAGCGAACATGCTTTTAATAGAAGGAATGAAGAACGGTAAACCTGATCTGCACATTCTGCCTCCTGTTACGGTGTATGGGGAAGACGGTCAATACACGGAACAGTTAAAAAGGATGTTCTATGGCGAAGATGGAAAATAATACGCACTTTCTATATATCCTCGAATGTAAGGACGGAAGTTATTATACCGGGTATACGAATGATCTAGAAAAGCGCTTTAAAAAGCATGAAGAAGGAAAAGGCGCCAAGTATACGAGGGGAAGAGGACCTTTAAAGCTTGTCTTTCAACAGGCTTTTCCTACCAAACAAGAAGCGATGCGTATGGAGTTTGCTGTAAAAAAGCTAAACCGTGCTCAAAAAGAAAGAATGATAAAAGAGGGAAGTGTTTCGTATGTGGCAGCAAAAGAGCTACAGCAGTGATACAGACAGCGGCATGCTGTACTTAGTTCCAACACCGATCGGCAACTTGGAAGATATGACATATCGCGCGGTCCGAATACTAAAAGAATCCGATGTGATCGCAGCGGAAGATACAAGACAAACAAAAAAACTATGCAACCACTTTGAAATCAACACACCTCTAACAAGTTATCATGATCATAACAAACAACAGAGTGGCAAGAAGCTTTTAGAAGAATTAAAAGAAGGAAAACAGGTTGCTCTTGTTACAGACGCAGGAATGCCGGGTGTTTCAGATCCGGGATATGAATTAGTCGTTCAATGCGTAGAAGAGCGCATACCCGTTATCCCGTTGCCAGGCGCAAACGCCGCCCTGCCTGCCCTTGTTGCATCAGGACTCAATACCGAATTGTTTACGTTCTACGGTTTTCTGCCACGTGGAAAAAAAGAAAAAAGGCTGGAACTTGAAAATCTGAAACGATTTCCATCCACCCTTCTTTTCTATGAGGCACCACACCGACTAAAAGAAACACTTCAAGCCATGACCGGCGTACTAGAAAATCGAAACATCGCTGTTGTACGTGAACTCACCAAAAAATACGAAGAGATCACTCGCGGAACCTTACAAGAAGTATCAGAGTTCTTCAGCCAAGGAGAAACAGAAATCCGCGGGGAGTTCTGTTTAGTAGTAGAAGGCAATGGAAATAAAGAATTCGAGGCAGAAGAACAAGAACAATGGTGGGAATCGTTATCTGTCAAAGATCATGTCGAACACTATGTCGAAAAAGGCGAAAAACCAAAAGAAGCCATAAAATTAGCTGCAGTAGACAGAAACGTACCAAAGCGCGAAGTCTACCAAGAATATCACGGGTTGTAGGCTATATGCTCTCTGACAAAAGATCTTAAATGTGCGCAGCTTACAATATCAATCACACCTTAAAGCCCTTAACTTTTTAAGAATTCTTTCTTCATTGAATAGTTGATTGAAGTGAAAGGTGCGAGAAACTCCTGGGGGACGAGTGGGCCAGGTGAGACACTCAATGGCGCGTAGCGGCGAGGGGCTCACCGCACGCCCCGCGGAAAGCGAAGCACCTGAAACGGAAATCAACCACTTCCAAAAGCACCGAAGAATAATTTAAACAAAGGAAAAGAGCCTTCTAAAGCGAAGGCTCTTGTTTATTAGGCTTATTTTGATGTTTGAAGTTGCTTTTGAAGTTCTTCCATTACCTCTTTAGCACCTTCACGGCTAAGGATGATCTTTCCGCCTGCAACTGTGTAGTTATCATCAGAAACTTCACCAGTTACTGCACAAGTCATGTTTGGCTTGTATTTCTTAAGGATGATACGGTCATCATCAACATAAATTTCTAAAGCATCTTTCTCTGCAATTCCTAAAGTACGGCGTAATTCGATTGGAATAACGACACGTCCTAGTTCGTCCACCTTACGTACAATTCCTGTAGATTTCATAATAAAATCTCTCCTCTCAAATATATAAAAGATTTCCCTATCTATTTAAATCGTCAGAATTCGACAAAATCCTACGAGAACATCTTACCAAGATTTCCAATTGTCGTCAATAGTTTTGACTTAAACATTTTATAGTCTTTTACCATTGAATTTACTAGACTATACCCATATTATAATACTTCCAAAACCCTGAATTGGAAGATATATTCATATATTGTCATAAAAAATTCAAGAATGTGTAAAAGATGAAAAATTTTAACTGGAAATATTGCTAAAATAATACGTCAAATTTCGACAAAACTAACAACGAAAAAATACTATCCAATTTTCCTTTTCGTCCATCAGCTAGTATGCCTTGACACGCTTTCCATGCATTAGGTATATTTTGAAGGAAGAAAAGAGAATAATGAAAGTATTTACATAGAAATCTTTCGCTTACTTTTTTACTTTTATGTCCTAATGCAAACAGTTTCTTATAATATTGTAAAAAGATACATTTCCCGTTGCAGTTAGATTTTTCCTAACAGAAACACAAATAGCCCCTAAATGGAGGGGCTTTTTTTCCACTATTAGAAAGTGTAACTTGTTAGCACACGATGTTTTTAGACGTTGCACAAGTTTAAATAGTACAAGCGCAACTAAGGCTGACGCGAAAGATTGGCGTCAGCCAAGTTTTCTTTTACTATAAGGTTATTATTTTGAGGAGGCGGCTAGAATGGCGAAACCAACATTCTATATTACAACACCTATTTACTATCCAAGTGGCAAACTTCACATCGGTCATGCATACACAACGACAGCTGGAGATGCGATGGCCCGATACAAGCGTCTTAAAGGTTTTGACGTTATGTATCTAACAGGAACAGATGAACATGGTGAGAAGATTCAAAAGAAAGCAAACGAACAAGGCCTTCATCCTCTAAAATACGTAGACGGTATCGTTGATGATATTAAGGCGCTGTGGAAAAAGATGGACATCTCTTATGATGATTACATCCGTACAACAGAAGACAGACATAAGAAATCTGTCGAAAAGATATTTCAACAGCTTCTTGATCAAGATGATATCTATTTAAGTGAATATGAAGGCTGGTATTGTACGGATTGTGAATCGTTCTTTACAGAGCGTCAGCTTGAAGATGGAAAATGTCCAGATTGCGGACGTGAAGTGAAGAAAGTAAAAGAAGAAAGTTACTTCTTCCGCATGAGTAAATATGCAGATCGTTTATTAGCTTATTATGAAGAAAACCCTTCATTTATTTTTCCAGAGTCACGTAAGCGTGAGATGATCAACAACTTTATCAAGCCTGGTCTAGAAGATCTTGCTGTATCACGTACATCTTTTGATTGGGGAGTAAAAGTTCCAGGAAATCCGAAGCATGTGATCTATGTGTGGATAGATGCGTTGTCTAATTATATTACGGCACTTGGATATGGAAGTGAGAACGAAGATAAATTCAAAAAGTATTGGCCAGCTGATGTTCACTTGATGAGTAAAGAGATCGTTCGTTTCCACACGATCTATTGGCCGATCATGTTGATGGCGCTAGACCTGCCTTTACCGAAACAAGTTATTGCACATGGATGGCTCTTGATGAAAGACGGCAAGATGTCTAAGTCCAAAGGAAACGTAGTGGACCCGACCGTTCTGATCGATCGTTACGGATTAGATCCGCTGCGCTACTATTTGCTACGTGAAGTTCCGTTTGGTTCAGATGGTGTGTTTACTCCAGAAAGCTTCGTAGATAGAGTTAATGCTGATCTTGCAAATGATCTTGGTAACTTGCTGAACCGTACGATTGCGATGATCGGCAAATACTTCGATGGAGAGATCCCTTCATATGAAGGAAAAGTAACTGAGTTTGACGGGACACTTCAAGAGTTTGCACTAGAAACAGTAAGAAAAACAGAAGAAGCTATGGAAAAACTAGAGTTCTCCATCGCGCTTTCAACAATCTGGCAGTTAGTCAGCCGTACGAACAAATATATTGATGAGACTCAGCCGTGGGTATTGGCGAAAGATGAAGCTAAAAAAGGTGAGCTCGGAAGTGTTATGTATCATCTAGCAGAGTCGATCCGCATTGTGTCTGTATTGATCCAGCCGTTCATGACAGAAACTCCAGCGAAGATCTGGAGTCAGTTAGGTCTTGCTGACAAGAGTCTTACAGAATGGAATTCATTAAAAGAGTTCGGTGCGATCCCTGCGAAAACGAAGGTTGAAAAGGGTGACCCGATCTTCCCTCGTTTAGAGACAGAGGTAGAAGTAGAATTTATTAAAAATTCTATGGGCGGCTCTTCGGCACCTGTAGCAGAAGAACCAAAGAAAGAAGAAGTACCGGCTAGTGATGAGAAACCAGAAATCACAATTGATGATTTCATGAAGGTGGATCTTCGCGTAGCCACAGTTCTTGAAGCAGAACCAGTAAAGAAAGCAGATAAACTCTTAAAACTTCAGTTAGACTTAGGCTATGAAAAACGCCAAGTCGTGTCTGGTATTGCGCAGTATTACAAGCCAGAAGACCTTGTCGGTCAAAAAGTGATCTGCGTAACAAACTTGAAACCAGTTAAATTACGCGGCGAACTTTCACAAGGAATGATTCTAGCTGGATCTTCCGATGGCCAGTTAACTTTAGCTACCGTTGACCCGTCACTTCCAAACGGCTCAAAAGTAAAATAAACACAAAAAGCGGGGAGCATTTCCCCGCTTTTTTGTCATTTTTAGTTCATTTGGCAGTGATTTCCTGTAATTTTACTGTCAAAGATAGGTCTTTTAACCTACGTTGTAACTAACTTGTAATGCTACTGTTACCCGAATGAATGGAAAATGTGATAAGATTTGTAAAGTTGAAAGGATGTACACTATGTTTGACACACATGCACATTTAAATGCAACACAGTTTGAAGAAGATCGCGAAGAAGTGATTCAGCGGGCATTAGATGAAGGTGTAACACATATTGTTGTTGTCGGTTTTGATCGTGAAACGATTAAAGGTGCGATGCAGCTGGCAGAGCAATACGACTTTATCTATGCTTGTGTAGGTTGGCATCCAGTGGATGCGATCGACATGACGGATGAAGATCTGGATTGGATTGAGGAACTAGCAGCACACCCAAAAGTTGTTGCCCTTGGTGAGATGGGACTCGATTATCATTGGGACAAGTCGCCTGCCGAAGTTCAGAAAGAAGTTTTCCGACGCCAGATTCGACTTGCTAAAAAGGTAAAGCTTCCGATCGTTATTCATAACCGTGAAGCAACGCAAGATGTTGTAGACATATTGAAAGAGGAAGAAGCCCATGAAGTTGGCGGAATCATGCACTGCTATAGCGGTAGCTTAGAAGTTGCACGTCAATGCATGGATATGAATTTTTACATAAGCTTTGGTGGACCAGTAACGTTCAAGAATGCAAAGAAGGTTAAGGAAGTCGCTGCTGAAATTCCGATGGACCGGCTCTTGATTGAAACAGATTGTCCTTATTTAAGTCCTCATCCGTTAAGAGGAAAAAGAAATGAACCATCTTATGTAAAGTATGTTGCAGAAACACTTTCTGAATTAAAAGATCTTCCACTTGAAGACATCATAGAGAAAACATCCGACAACGCGTTCCGAATTTTTAACATGAACCGATAGGGGATGTTGTCGGAAACTATCAAAGCATAAGAAATATCGCGTTAATCTTTCAAGAATTGACAAAAGAGAAAGGAAATTTGTCAAACGGTTTTCCTTTCTTTTTTTCTTCTTTTCCGTTCATAATGGCCTTGGGTCAATTAATGGCGAAAAGGAGGGTGATTTGACAGAGAGAAAAAAGATATTTATAATGCAGTCCTTGTAGGGGAGGAAATTGAATGAATAGGAATATTACAGCTTTGTTCTCACGTTTCACAAAGAAGAAAGTCTATCTTTCCATCGTTGCTCTTTTCGTTTTAGCCGTAACTTGTGGGTTCGTAGGTTATGAAACTACGAAAGCTAATGTAACGCTAATCCATGACGGAAAGAAAACAGAAGTGAACACGCATGCTAACACAGTTAGAGAGCTATTAAGCGAACAAAACATAAAGATAAATCAACATGATTCAGTTAAACCAGGTCTTGATGCCAAGGTAACTGACAACATGAAGATCGATTATTTACAAGCAAAAGAAATCAACCTTACCGTGAACGGCAAGGAAAAAACGATATGGACGACAGCGAAGACTGTTGAACAATTCGTCCAAGAACAGCAGCTAACGTTAAAAGAGCATGATTCTATTAAGCCAAATCTGACTGCTGATATTAAGGATCAAGGTAAGATCCAGATCGAATCAGCATTCCCGGTTAAGCTTGTTGTAGGCGGAAAAGCTCAGCAAGTTTGGACCACTTCGACTACCGTCGCTGACCTTTTGAAGCAACAAAAGGTATCTTTAGGTGAAATTGATCGAGTATCACCTGCTAAGTCAGATAAAATTACTGGCAAAACACAGGTTGAAGTCATCCGAGTAGAAAAGGTCACCGATGTAGTGGAAGAAGAAACACCGTTTGCTGTTGTTAACCGTAAAGACAGCGGGTTAACAAAAGGTAAAGAGCGTGTCGTGCAAGATGGAACAAAAGGTAAACGTGAAAAGCGCTTTGAAGTAGTCATGGAAAATGGGAAAGAGATTTCCAGAAAACTGATCAGCGAAAAAACGTTATCCGATAGCTCGGATAAAATTGTTGCTGTTGGTACTAAAGCTAAGCCACAGCCAAAACCACAGCCGGTTGTATCTCGTAGCCAATCTGCTTCAAGCAGTTCTGGCGGTCGAGAAATAACGGTAACAAGTACAGCTTATACAGCTAATTGTGCTGGTTGCTCAGGAATTACGGCTACTGGATTTAATCTAAAGTCAAATCCAAATGCGAAAGTTATCGCAGTCGATCCTAGTGTGATTCCACTTGGCTCAAAAGTGTATGTTGAAGGATATGGATATGCCATTGCTTCAGATACTGGGGGAGCAATTAAAGGTAATAAGATTGACGTATTCTTTTCTTCACAGTCACAAGCAGAGTCTTGGGGAAGAAAATCAGTTAAAATTCGCATCATTAATTAATATTAAGAGCATGGGGAAAAAATCCCTGTGCTTTTTTTGTGCGCGGGGACAACTAGATCGCAAAACGATTCTCATTACTCTGAAGACCTAGACTTTCTTGACGCCTGGGGTATACTAGTAAAAGATGTTTTGTCGTTCAATACATTAGACGTTGCAATACCTAAAAAGGTTTCACCGTTTTGGAGGAAATCATGAAAAAAATCAAAGAAATTATAGTAGTTGAAGGAAAAAGCGATACGCTTGCTATAAAAAGATCTGTACTTGCAGATACAATAGAAACAAATGGTTCAGAAATTAGCATAGATACGTTAAACCGCATCAAAAGAGCACATGAGACTCGAGGGATTATTGTTTTTACCGATCCGGATTTTCCGGGCAAGAGAATTCGTCAAATTATTTCAGAGTACGTACCAGGCTGTAAACACGCTTACTTAGAAAAATCGGATGCGATTGCGAAAGGCGACAAGGGTGTAGGCGTTGAGCATGCGTCACGAGAAGCTATAATCGAAGCCATCGAACATGTTAGAGAAGAACTATTAGAATCAGAGGATGAGTTGATCACATGGGACGATCTGATGGCTGCAGGATTAACGGGCGGCCCTGATTCAAAACATAGACGTGAAGTGATCGGAAGAGAGCTGCGTTTAGGATATATGAATGCAAAACAATTACATAAACGTCTTAATATGTTCAGAGTCACACCAGAGGAATTTGAGCAGGCGTTAAAGGCGCTTTATAGCAATGAGGAGGAATAAAAGCATATGAGAAAAGATATATCGACTCCACAATCGACAAAAGCCATTCTAGAGAAGCATGGCTTTACGTTTAAAAAGAGTCTGGGTCAAAATTTCCTGATCGATCGTAATATCTTAAACAATATAGTAAACGCGGCAGATTTAACAGAGGATTCAGGCGTCATCGAAATTGGTCCTGGAATCGGAGCGTTAACGGAGTTTATTGCAAGATCATCAAAAAAAGCGGTAGCATTTGAAATTGATCAACGCCTTCTCCCCATATTAGAAGAAACGTTAGCTCCTTATCCCCATGTAGATGTCATCCATAGTGATGTCTTAAAAGCGGATATACACGCTGTCATTAAAGAACACTTTGAAGAAGGGCAAGATCTCATGGTTGTCGCGAACTTGCCGTATTACGTCACAACACCGATCATTATGAAACTTCTTCAAGACAAACTTCCGATTCGAGGCATTGTATGTATGATTCAAAAAGAGGTTGCCGACCGTCTTGCAGCTTCACCTGGTACGAAGGATTACAACTCGCTGTCTATAGCGATCCAATATTACGCAACAGCCGAGACGATGATCAAGGTGCCTAAAACAGTTTTTGTTCCAGCTCCAAATGTTGATTCATCTGTCATTAAGCTGACACTTCGAAAAGAACCTGCAGTTTCAGTTAAGGATGAAGACTTCTTCTTTACTGTTGTAAGATCATCATTTGCACAAAGAAGAAAGACACTTTGGAACAACCTAACAAGCCAGCTCGTCCCAAAAGATAAGAAAGAAGAGCTTCAAACGATACTAGAATCGATCGATATCGATCCTAAACGTCGAGGAGAAACCCTTTCTATCGAGGAATTCGGAAAATTAGCTGATGCTCTTTTACCTCTTGTAAAATAAACCTCATTTTTCCCCCTTCTCTCACATAACCTTATAAAAGGAACAGAGGGAGCTATGGAGCTTGTTACTCCGAATAGGGGGAGTAAAATGAAACTAGAGATTGGATCAATTGTAAGCAGAAACTCTTACAAGCGAGATTTACTATTTCGGGTTGTAGGATTCAGTGAGGATCGGACCATTGCAGAACTCGCTGGCGAAGAGCTTAGACTCTGGGCAGATGCACCTGTCGATGACTTATTTGTCGTTGATGATAAGCATATGTCTGAACATAGGCAAGTGGAAAAAGAAAAAGAAGAGTCTTCATTAAAATTATTCAGACAGGACTATTATTTATTAAGGCAAAAGCGTGAGTATTTATCGACGAACGGATATCAATATGATCAATCCTACTTTGAGCTTCCTGGCAGAGTGCTTCATATTGACGGAGACCCATTATACTTAAATAAATGCTTGGAACTTTATAAGAAGCTAGGAGTGCCTGTGTATGGTATTCATATGAAGGAATCAGAAATGCCTGAGAAAGTTCCAGCGCTTGTGGACGAGGTAAGACCTGATATTCTTGTTATAACGGGTCACGATGCTTATATGAAGTCAAAAGGCGATGTGACAGATGTGAATGCGTATCGTCATACAAAATATTTCGTTAGAACCGTTCGCGAAGTTAGAAGGAAATATACACATCTCGATCATTTAATGATTTTTGCAGGTGCCTGTCAGTCCCATTTTGAATCTTTAATAAAAGTAGGCTCTAATTTTGCCAGCTCACCTGCTCGTATAAATATCCATGCGCTCGATCCAGTCTATATTGTCTCAAAGATCAGTTTGACGTCTTTTATGGACCGCGTAAACGTCATGGACGTCCTCCGCAACACCTTAACAGGTAAAGAAGGATTAGGCGGTGTTGAGACAAAGGGATTCCTAAGAACAGGAATGCCGATTAAATCAAAACCATAACGCAAATAAACTCCGGATTTCTCCGGGGTTTTTTTGCGTTAGGATCTCATCTGAAAACTCCTATAGTAAACGCGTTTTTTGTCGTACCAAAAAAAGATAAATGAAAGAAATTTATATCAAAAGTGCCCGAATTAAACAATTATTTGTAAGAAATATTCATTTTATACATAATGTACAGGAAATTTGGCATACTAAAAAAAGCAAAAAAAAGGATATTTGGTCATTGACATGAAAATGCTTTGCTTGCTATAATGAAAATTTTAATTTGACAAAAAAACACGATTTGTGTTATAATTTGTCTAAGTGAGGTGGAGCCTAAAATGGGTAAAACAATAGTGGACATTAGACGCTCTTTAGAGTCCAACGTGGGTAGAAGACTTTCTTTACGTGCGAACGGCGGTCGACGTAAAACGATCGAACGACTTGGAACACTGGAAGAAACATACCCGGCAGTTTTTATTATCAAATTAGATCAGGACACCAACGCTTTTGAACGTGTTTCTTATAGTTACGCGGATGTACTCACAGAAACAGTAGAACTTACATTCTTAGAAGATACACAAGCAGCAATCGGGCAGTAAGAGTCTTTACTGCTATTTTTTTTACTTGCTGGTTGTGATCGGCATAATAAATACATATAATCAGCACCATCACGTAAGATAAAACCCCTTTTGGAGATACTATGATGTATCGCATATGAAAGGGGTTTTCTTATGGGACGAAGAAAAAATGGCATGATGTCTGAAGGGTTAAAAACAGAGATCGCAAAAGAACTTGGCTTTTATGATACGGTTCAGCGTGAGGGCTGGGGTGGAATTCGCTCTAAAGACGCAGGCAATATGGTAAAACGGGCTCTAGAGATCGCTGAACAACGCTTTAACAGCGAAAACAGATAAATATGCGGTAGTTCTAGCCGGAGGCCAATCGCGTCTCCGGTTTTCCTCTACAGGGAAGGTTTGATTTTTTCTATATTTCACGCCACATACTGTGTTACTATTAAAAATATCAAAATTGTGCAAGATGGTAGGCAGGGATAATGATGACAATTAATAAAGTATCCATTAAAGCTCCAGCAAAAATTAATCTGTCTCTCGATGCGTTGCGTAAAAGAGAAGACGGATTTCATGAAGTGGCTATGGTAATGACAACGGTAGATCTGGCTGATCGGATCGAACTAACTTTATTAGAGGCAGACGAAATTAAAATTGAAAGTTCCGGTGGCTTTGTTCCACTTGATGAACGAAATCTAGCCTTTCAGGCAGCATTGCTTTTAAAGAAAACATTTAACATTACAAAAGGTGTTTATATACATATATCTAAGCACATCCCTGTTGCAGCAGGACTAGCGGGTGGAAGCAGTGATGCGGCAGCTACATTAAAAGGACTTAATGAACTCTGGGGACTTGGCCTGTCATTGGATGAATTGGCTGAGCTGGGTGCAAAGATCGGTTCAGACGTTTCTTTTTGCGTGTATGGAGGAACGGCTTTAGCGACGGGTAGAGGTGAAAAAATCCATCATATCTCGTCACCGCCTCCTTGTTGGGTCCTCTTAGCTAAGCCGCCGATCGGAGTCTCTACAGGTGAAGTGTATCGAAACTTAAGGCTTCAAGGCATCAAGCATCCTGATGTAGAAGGGATGGTCAAAGCGATCGAAGAAAAAGATTACGATAAGATCTGCAGCCTTCTAGGAAATGTTTTAGAATCGGTTACCCTCAAGATGTATCCGGAAGTAAAACACATTAAAGAGCAGATGATGCGCCTTGGAGCGGACGCTGTGCTTATGAGTGGAAGCGGACCAACTGTTTTCGGTCTGTTTCAGCATGAATCCCGACTTCAAAGAGTGTATAACGGTTTAAGAGGCTTTTGTCATGAAGTTTATGCTGTGCGTTTATTAGGGGAATGATTGATAAAATCCGTATAAAAATGGTATATTATCTTCAAACATTCGGTTTTGGAGGATAATATGAAATTAAAAAGAAGCGGAAGAATGGTAGATTTAACAGGTTACCTTCTTCACCATCCCCATCAACTCATCCCGTTATCTTATTTTGTAGAACGGTACGAATCGGCCAAATCATCGATAAGTGAAGACCTGGCTATTATTAAAGAACATTTTGAACAGCACGGTTTGGGCCATGTTCAAACGGTTCCAGGTGCAGCCGGCGGCGTTAAATATATTCCAGGCATAGATCAAACAGAAGCGGAAGAAACGGTAAAAGAACTTGTTGAGCTGCTTGAAGACCCTAGCCGTATCTTGCCTGGAGGGTATTTGTACGTCACAGATATCATCGGAAACCCAAGGTTAGTGAACCAGATCGGAAGGCTGTTTGCATCTGCTTTCTCATCGCGGAAAATTGATGTAGTGATGACGATCGCAACAAAAGGTATCCCCCTTGCATACGCAGTAGCGACACATCTAAACGTTCCTGTCGTCGTTGTACGAAGCAACAGCAGAGTAACAGAAGGGTCTACCGTAAGTATTAACTATGTGTCGGGTTCAACTAAACGTATTCAGACGATGGCTCTCGCAAGAAGAAGTATCAAACAGGGGTCAAGGGTACTCATCATCGATGACTTTATGAAAGCGGGCGGAACGATTAAGGGAATGATCAGCTTGATCGAAGAGTTTCAAGCACACATTGAAGGTATCGGTGTCCTCGTTGAGGCTCAAGAAGTATCAGAGAGACTTGTAGATGATTATGTTTCCATTGCACGACTTGCACAAGTGAACGAAAAAGAAAATCGCATCGAAGTGGAAAAAGGCAACTACTTTCTAAACGGAGGTCAAGCATGATGAAAAAAATTCATACAGAAGAAGCACCACCAGCAATCGGCCCTTATTCTCAAGGAATCATAATAGACCAGTTGTTCTTCAGTTCAGGTCAGATTCCTCTTACAAAAGAAGGCGTTATGATCGATGGAGATGTGAAGGAACAGACTCATCAAGTTTTTCAAAATCTGCAAGCGGTCTTGAAAGAAGCAGGATCTTCGCTTGATCAAGTCGTAAAAGCAACGGTTTTTATTAGCGACATGAACGAGTTTGCTGATATTAACGAAGTGTATGCTGAATATTTCAGCGAACATAAACCAGCACGCTCTTGTGTAGAAGTTGCAAGACTTCCAAAAGATGCAAAAGTAGAAATCGAAGTTATTGCACTTATAAAATAAGTCCTTATAGGGCTTATTTTTTTTGTTTTGCTCTGGAAATAGTAAAACAATTCGCGGGAATATCTCAAAAATTTCTAGGATTATTGATTAATTATATCGAATCATTGTCATTTATACCCAAATTGGTATAAATTCACTGTCACTCTAATTAAATTCTGTAGCAAATTTCTTCGTGGCTAACTTGAACGATGAACTGCTAATAAATTCGATCAAAATGAATCTAAAATACTAGGCGGGGAAAGACATCACAAATTTTTTAAAAATTTTTATTATTCCAAGAAGGATTTTGTAAAAAGCTGCAGAATTGTAGTATTACGTTCTTATTTTGGAAAAAGGTGGTGTTTGTGAATGGAAGTGACTGACGTAAGATTACGCCGTGTAAATACAGAAGGTCGTATGAAAGCGATTGCCTCCATTACAATCGATCATGAATTTGTTATTCATGATATTAGGGTAATCGATGGCAATAATGGAATGTTCGTAGCTATGCCAAGCAAACGAACACCAGATGGAGAGTTCCGTGATATCGCGCATCCAATCACGTCTAGTACACGTGAGAAGATCCAAAACGCGGTGTTAACAGAATATCACCGTATGGGAGAGATGGAGTCTGCTTTAGAAGAAGCAGGAGCTTCTTAATATCTCAATAAGAATTTAGAGCCTAGTCAGAATGATTGGGTTCTTTTTATTTGCTCTTTTTTTCCTCATAAGAGAGAACCTTCCTATATATACCCCTTACATATTAAAAAATCACCTCATTTTTCAATAAATTTTATCAAACCATTGACAATCCCGCGTCACTTCTTGAAATGACTACGTGTTTAAGATATATTCGTAATGGTATGTTAAGAAATATTTAAGATTTAGGAAAATGGATGGAGGTTCACAATGACAAATCGCTATGCGGTCATTCTTGCTGCGGGTCAAGGAACAAGGATGAAATCCAAGTTATATAAAGTGTTGCATCCTGTTTGTGGGAAACCGATGGTTCAACATGTGGTTGATCAGATCAACTCTCTTCAAATGAAACAGTTGGTGGCTGTTGTCGGCCATGGTGCTGAAAAAGTTCAAGATCAATTGGGCTCTGACGTTCAGTACGTGCTTCAAGAAGAGCAGCTTGGTACAGCACATGCTGTTATGCAAGCTGAAAACGCCCTAGCAAATAAAGAAGGAATCACACTTGTTGTTTGTGGTGATACACCTCTTATTACATCGGAAACAATGGAAAAACTCATTGCAGAACATGAGTCTCTCGGTGCAAAAGCAACAATCCTTACAGCTAAAGCTAAGGATCCTACTGGATACGGACGTATTATCCGTAACAGTGAAGGAACGGTTGAGCGCAATGTAGAACACAAGGACGCATCTGAAGAAGAGCGTAAAGTAACTGAGATCAATACTGGGACTTACTGCTTTGATAATAAGGCGTTGTTTGATGCGCTTAAACAAGTTAACAATGAAAACGTACAAGGCGAATACTATTTGCCTGATGTTATAGAGATCTTAAAAAATGCTGGCGAAGTAGTAGCTGCTTATCAAACACCTGATTTTAATGAAACATTAGGAGTAAATGACAGAGTGGCATTATCGCAAGCTGAACGTTATATGAAGAAACGAATCAACGAACGGCATATGAGAAATGGTGTTACGTTGATCGACCCTGATCAAACCTATATTTCAGATGATGCAGAAATCGGAAGCGATACGGTCATCTATCCTGGGACAGTAATCTTAGGGCAAACGAAAATAGGAGAAGAAAACATTATCGGTCCTCAATCTGAGATCAAAGATAGTGTTATTGGAAATGGAAACACGATTCGTCAATCTGTTATTCACGACAGTGAAGTTGGAGATCTGACGGCAATCGGTCCATTTGCTCACATCCGTCCGAAGTCCGTTCTTGAGAACAAAGTAAAGATCGGAAACTTTGTAGAAATAAAAAAATCTGTGATGAGTTCAGGAAGTAAAGCATCTCATCTTAGCTATATTGGTGATGCTGAGATCGGAAAAGATGTTAACCTAGGCTGCGGATCTATCACAGTGAATTACGATGGTAAGAACAAGTTTTTAACAAAGGTTGAAGATGGGGCGTTTATTGGCTGTAACTCTAACTTGGTTGCTCCAGTTACCGTTGGCAAGAATGCTTATGTTGCAGCTGGCTCAACAATAACAGATGATGTTCCTGCTGATTCATTATCTATCGCGAGATCGCGTCAAACTGTTAAAGAAAACTATGTTCAAAAACTAAACGAAAAACAAAACCAATAATTTTAAGAGTGGGGAAGGATGGAGCCATCAATGAGTACGTATGTAGATCCTACATTGAAAGTTTTCACGTTAAATTCTAACAAGGAATTATCAAAGGAGATTGCTCAGCACATTGGAATTGAGCTTGGAGAAAGTTCAGTTACAAAGTTTAGTGACGGGGAAATTCAGATTAATATTGAAGAAAGTATTCGTGGCTGTGAAGTTTACGTTATTCAATCTACAAGTGATCCCGTTAACCAACACTTAATGGAACTTTTAATCATGATTGATGCATTAAAGCGTGCTTCTGCAAAAACGATTAACGTAGTAATGCCTTACTATGGCTATGCACGTCAAGACCGTAAAGCACGTGCACGTGAGCCGATCACAGCTAAACTTGTAGCTAACCTGCTTGAAACTGCTGGTGCAACTCGTGTTATTGCGATCGATCTTCATGCGACTCAAATTCAAGGCTTCTTCGACATCCCAGTTGACCAATTACTTGGTGTGCCGATCTTAGCAAATTATTTTGCAAACAAAGAATTAGATGATATCGTAATCGTATCGCCAGATCATGGTGGAGTTACGAGAGCAAGAAAGATGGCTGATCGCTTAAAAGCACCAATCGCTATCATTGATAAGCGACGCCCTCGCCCGAACGTATCTGAAGTTATGAACATCGTTGGTAACATTGAAGGAAAAACAGCGATCTTAATCGATGATATTATTGATACGGCTGGAACGATCACTCTAGCAGCTAACGCACTTGTAGAAAACGGCGCGAAAGAAGTTTATGCATGCTGTACGCACCCTGTTCTATCAGGCCCTGCGATGGATCGTATCCAGAACTCTTCTATTAAAGAGCTAGTTGTTACAAACACGATCGTTCTTCCTGAAGAGAAGAAGATTGATAAAGTAACACAGCTTTCTGTAGCTCCTTTATTAGGAGAAGCAATCATTCGCGTTCACGAGCAACTATCTGTATCTAAATTGTTTGATTAAGATTATAAAGCTCTTCTATAGAGATTTTTGCATTTGAGATTTTTTTACTCTCATCTTTGGAAAGTTGATTGAAGTGGAAGGTGCGAGACTCCTGGGGGATCAGCGGGACAGGTGAGACTCTTAACAGCGCAAAGCGCTAAGAGGCTCACCGCACGCCCCCCGGAAAGCGAGCACCTGAAACGGAAATCAACTACTTTCAAGAGCAACAAGGAAAACACTGATTAACTTTCGCTTAAGAAGTGCTTGCTAAATCGATTTCTAACTTCACGTTTTAAAATCTTTCAGTTCGGGTAATGCTTTAAAGAGACTCGAAATAGGAAAGGTGGATCTCATTATGGCAACGAATCTAACAGTCGAAAAAAGAAATACAGACAAACGTTCGATTTTAACGGAATTAAGAAGTAAAGGACATTTCCCGGCAAACCTTTATGGTTATGGGACTAAAGCTGTAGCTTTATCCGTTGATGAGCCTGAATTTATTAAAGCTTACAGAGAAGTAGGCAAGAATGGCGTACTCAAATTAAAAGTAGATGGAAAAGATTATTCTGTCATGGTACAGGATATGCAAGTTCATCCTTTGAAAAATTCTGTTACGCACGTAGATTTTCTAGCAATTGACTTAAATAAAGAAACAGAAGCAGAGGTACCTGTTGTCCTAACTGGTGAATCTGTTGGAGTTAAAGAAGGCGGAGTATTGCAACGTGTACTTGCAACAGTAAACGTTAAAGCATTACCTGCGGACTTCCCAGAACAATTAGAAGCTTCTGTTGAAGAATTAAATATAGGGGATTCCTTATCAGTTAAGGACTTGCCAACAGGTAAAAAATACGAAATTCTTCACGAGGAAGACGAAGTAATTGCGAGTGTAACACCTCCAAAACTTCAAGATGAAGAAACGGACGAAGAAACAGAAGAAGCGGATGCAGAAGGAGATGCTCCAGAATCCTCTGAATCTGTTGCTGATGACAGTCAGGAAGAAGAAAAGTAAGACGAATAGAATGAATGAATATAAAAACGCAGCGACCGCTGCGTTTTTATTCTGTTATCCCAATTGTGTATAATGTTTATAAGACAATTGAAGGTAAGGTGAACATAGAGTGAAATTGTTTATAGGGCTCGGGAATCCAGGATCTCGTTTTGATGGTACCCGACATAATATAGGTTTTGAAGTCATCGATACATTATCGGACTCCTTAAACATCCCCCTGCAGCAAACAAAGTTTAAAGGAATTTACGGAACAGGTGTAGTTAAGGGAGAGAAAGTCTTCTTATTAAAACCGTTAACGTATATGAATTTATCTGGAGAATGTATAGGACCTTTCATGGACTATTTTCAGATTCCATTAGAAGACATGATTGTCGTGTACGATGATCTCGATACGATTCCAGGAAAATTAAGACTTCGTACAAAGGGGAGCGCAGGAGGGCATAACGGAATAAAATCCATGATCGCTCACCTTGGTACGCAAGAATTTAAAAGAATCCGATTTGGTATCGGACGCCCTACGAACCAACAGCCCGTTCCAGATTTCGTATTAAATCGTTTTTCTAAAGAGGAATCCGTAGATATCGAAAATGGTATCGATCGATCTGTGAAAGCGTGTGAAGCTTTTCTAGACACATCATTTGATAAAGTTATGAATAAGTTTAACGGCTAAAGAATAGATTACACATGTTCCGCTCATAATGGTTAGTATAATGCTAACCGAAAGGGGACTGTGCATGGCTATTCATTACCGGTGCAGGCATTGTAAAACACATGTTGGTACGATAGACCATCATACTGTTAATGCGGCACAGCTTGGATTTGAAACATTAAGTAACGAAGAACGGCAGGAATTACTCTCCTATAAAGAGAATGGAGATATAGAGGTTACAACGACATGTGAGGATTGTCAGGATACGCTAGAACGAAATCCGGAGTATCATACACTGAAATCCTTTATTCAATAAGGTAATGCTTTGGCCAAAGCCTATCTAAGCGGGCCAAAGCCTTTTTCTGTTTAAAATAGCTGTTTTTGTATTCCTTTGATGTTTTTGAAAGTAGTTGATTTCCGTTTCAGATGCTCGCTTTCCGCGGGGCGGGCGGTGAGCCCCTTGCCGCGTTGCGCCTTTAAGGGTCTCACCTGACCGCTTGTCCTAGCCGAGAGTCTCGCATCTTACACTACAATCAACTTATCAATGAAGGGGTTTCTACAGAAATATCCGAAAGCCAAAATTTTAAAGATCACTGTTTATAGAACCAATGACTAGCTCTTGTGAGAGGGGGAGTAAGAAATGCTTGGATTGAAGAAATATTTTAGTCAGGGAGAAGACTTTAAATCGATAATGGATGGCATCAATGGAGGACTGAAAGAACAACTCGTCGCTGGTCTTTCAGGTTCTGCCCGAACGATGCTTATCAGCAGTCTTCACGAGAATACAGGAAAACCTCAACTCGTTGTCACCCATAATCTATTTCAAGCACAAAAACTATATGAAGATCTAACTTCTCTTTTATCTGAAGATGAAGTTTATTTATATCCTGTAAATGACCTGATCTCATCTGAGATGGCTATATCGAGTCCTGAATTAAAAAGCCAAAGAATCGAGGCTTTAAATCAGCTGAGTCGATCTTTTAAAGGTGTCATCATTACGCCTGTTGCTGGGTTAAGACGATACTTGCCACCCGTTGAAGTTTGGGAAAAAGCTGGTCTTTCTTTTCAGGTAGGTGAAGATATCGATTCAGATGAAGTCTTAAAAAAATTAGTTGCGATGGGTTATGAACGTTCATCGATGGTTCAAACACCGGGAGAATTTAGTGTTCGTGGTGGAATTATTGATATTTATCCGCTTACTGAAAAGAACCCTGTTCGAATTGAGCTTTTTGACACAGAGATCGACTCTATTCGATATTTTGAAGCAGAAACACAACGTTCACAGGATAAGGTAAAGACAATTTCCATTGCACCAGCTGAAGAACTTATTCTTTTTGATGAACATTATAACAGCGCTGCAGATCGCATAGATGCCAAGTTAGCTTCTACTTTAAAAAATATCAAAGATGATGCACTTAAAGAAACACTCGTTGAAAATATCAGCTATGAAACAGGAAGGTTGCGTGAAAAGCAGCAGTTTCAAAGCATGTATAAATACGCATCCCTCTTTTACGATGAACCGGCGAGTCTTTTGCAATACATATCACCTAATAGCTTAGTGGTAATGGATGAGATCGGCCGTATTCAAGAAACGAGTCAACAGCTAGATAAAGAAGAAGCAGAATGGCAGACGGCACTTCTTGAGCATGGAGAGCTGGTACAGGACCTTACGATCTCGCCAGATACAAATGGGTTACTTGGTGATAAAAAGGCGTTTCCTATTATCTATCTATCTCTGTTCTTAAGACATGTGCCACACACACAGCCTCAAAATATTCTGAACGTAGAATGCAAGAGCATGCAGAATTTCCACGGTCAGATGAATGTATTAAAAGGTGAGATGGATCGTTGGAAAAAGCTTGGATTTGCGATCGTTTTTATAGCGATGAACAAAGAGCGCGCAACCCGGCTGGAACGGGTACTTGCAGATTATGAGATGGATGCAGGAATCATTGGAGCAGACCAGAACATTCAGCCGAAAACGAGTCAGATCTTACTTGGAGATCTAGGAAGCGGATTTGAATCTGTTAAGCAAAAGCTCGTTGTAATCACAGAAGAAGAAGTATTTACGAAAAAAGCGAAACGTCCTGCAAGAAAACAGAAGATGACGAACGCAGAGCGAATCAAGAGCTACTCTGAATTAAAAGTTGGCGATTATGTCGTTCACGTGAATCATGGGATCGGTAAATACTTAGGAATTGAAACGCTTGAGATCAAAGGGGTCCATAAAGATTATCTGCATATTAAATATTCCGGAAACGATAAGCTTTATGTGCCGGTTGAACAGATCGACCAAGTTCAAAAATATGTAGGCTCTGAAGGCAAAGAACCAAAGATTTACTCTCTTGGCGGTAGTGATTGGAAGAAAGTTAAGAGCAGAGTTAAGTCTTCGGTTCAAGATATTGCGGATGATCTCATCAAGCTTTATGCAGAGCGTGAAGCGAGCAGAGGTTACGCTTTTGCTGAAGATGGTGCCGAACAGAGTGAGTTTGAGGGAAGTTTTCCTTACCAAGAAACGGACGATCAGCTTCGAGCGATCGAAGAGATCAAAAAAGACATGGAGAGCGTTCGTCCGATGGATCGTCTGCTTTGTGGAGATGTAGGTTACGGAAAAACGGAAGTGGCGATACGTGCGGCGTTTAAGGCGATCATGGACGGTAAGCAAGTGGCGTTCCTTGTTCCTACAACTATCTTAGCTCAGCAGCATTTTGAAACGTTTCGTGAGCGGTTTTCTGAGTTTCCGATCACGATTGGAAGCTTAAGTCGTTTTCGATCTAAAAAAGAGCAAAACGAAGTGCTAAAAGGCTTAAAAGCAGGTACGGTCGATATCGCGATCGGCACACACCGCTTGCTTTCTAAAGATGTTCAATATAAGGATCTAGGCTTGCTCATCATTGATGAAGAGCAGCGTTTCGGCGTTACGCACAAAGAAAAGATCAAAACACTAAAATCAAACGTGGATGTACTTACATTAACGGCAACGCCTATTCCGCGTACACTTCACATGTCGATGCTAGGTGTTCGTGATCTATCTGTAATTGAAACACCGCCTGAGAATCGTTTCCCGGTTCAAACATATGTGATGGACTATAATGGTTCTCTTGTTCGAGAAGCGATCGAAAGGGAGATGGGTCGCGGCGGGCAGGTATATTTCTTATATAACCGTGTGGATTCGATAGAACGAATGGCAGAGCAAATCTCGATGCTTGTTCCAGATTGCCGTGTTGCCTATGCTCACGGTCAGATGTCTGAGAATGAGCTGGAAAGTGTCATGCTGGAGTTCTTAGAAGGAAACTATGATGTGTTAGTATCTACGACGATCATCGAGACGGGTGTAGATATTCCTAACGTAAATACATTAATCGTGTACGATGCGGATAAGATGGGACTCTCACAGCTTTATCAGTTAAGAGGGCGTGTTGGTCGTTCCAACCGTGTTGCTTATGCGTATTTTACGTATCAACGAGATAAAGTACTAACAGAAGTTGCGGAAAAACGTCTTCAGGCGATTAAAGAATTTACCGAGTTAGGATCAGGGTTTAAGATCGCGATGCGAGATCTTTCTATTCGTGGTGCGGGTAACCTCCTAGGTGCCCAGCAACATGGATTTATCGACTCGGTAGGTTTCGATCTATACTCGCAGATGCTTGAAGAAGCGATTCAAGAAAGGAAAGGCAACAAGCCGAAAGAAGTGGAAGAAGACGTTGACCTTAACATTGGGGTGGATGCTTACATTCCCACGAATTATATTGGTGACGAAAAGCAAAAGATTGAGATGTACAAACACGTACGTGCAGCAAAAGCTTTAAAAGATATATCCGATTTGCAAGAGGAATTTATCGACCGTTTTGGTGACTACCCAGTAGAAGTCGAATGCTTGCTTTTAGTAGCGGGCATTAAACTCCGTGCAAAACGAGAAGGCGTTAAGCTGATCGAACAGAAGCAGGATACGGTGAATATGATTCTAAATGAGAAGACAACTTCATTGCTTGATGGCGGAAAGATGTTCGAGATTGCCAATAAGATCGGCAGACATGTAAATCTTGGCATGCAGGGTAACCTCATGAAAGTGATTATTAACCGAAAACGAGTAAAAGATTTGGATCTGTTGAAGCAGATCGATCTTTTCCTAAAAGAAATGAAGCATGCTAGGAAAGAAAAGACAACAAATACACCATAAATTATAATAACCCTCTCTTTCGTGAATAGAACAGGAGATGTAACAAATAATAAACCTAGGAAATGGAACATTCTTTCAGTGAAGGAACCATTTTGTTACAACAATGATTCATCATCATCCGAAAGAGAGGGCATTATCTATATGAAAGCAACTGGTATCGTTCGACGTATTGATGACCTCGGGCGCGTTGTCATTCCAAAAGAAATCCGCAGAACACTTCGGATTCGTGAGGGAGACCCGCTTGAGATCTTTGTAGACAGAGATGGAGAGGTCATTTTAAAGAAGTATTCTCCAATCAATGAGCTTGGAGACTTCGCAAAAGAATATGCAGAGAGCCTTGCAGACAGTACAGGTCATGTTGTGTTAATTGCTGACCGTGATACATACATTGCGGTAGCTGGCGGATCCAAGAAAGATTATCACAATAAAAGCATCGGTAAAGTAGTAGAAGCTTCTATGAGTGACAGAAAGACGTTAGTAGAGCCGAACGGAACGGAAGCTGAGCTGATCGATGGGATTAAAGAAAACACTTCTCACGTGATCGCGCCGATTATCGCAGGTGGAGACCCAATCGGAGCTGTTGTTATGATTGGTAAAGAAGGAAAGAAGCTTACAGAACTTGAGCAAAAACTTGCTGAAACTGCAGCTGGGTTTCTAGCAAGACAGATGGAGCAATAAGAAAGAGCGATTTATGCTCTTTCTTTTTTTTGCGCTGTTGGAACGAGTAATCCTCCTTATCGCTCTCTTTATGGTACCGGAGGAGAATCGCATATCGCAGGGCGATATACACGGACTATGGTATAATACCTTGAATTATGTTCCATCCAAAAAGAATGTGTCGACAATTGTCGTCCCGGGAAATATAAATGCTATAAATTTTGAGGTACTTCATGAAAACAAAGAACTATTCCGTATGGGAAGGGGCTATGCTGCTGACTGCAGCTGCCATTATCGTTAAATTACTCAGTGTCGTTTATCGGATTCCTTATCAGAACATGACGGGTGATTTTGGATTTTATGTGTTTCAGCAAGCTTATCCGTTTTATGCGATAGCCGTTGCTATCGCCTTTACAGGTTTTCCGATGGCTCTTTCAAAAATGATCGTGTCAGAGAAGAATAAAGATGATCATTTGATCAAAACAGCAGCGTGGACTTCTGTTAGTTTAGGTTTAGTATCATTCCTGTTTTTATTTTTAGCGGCACCATTCATGGCACAATGGATGGGAGACCGGCATCTAGAACTGCCGATCAAAGTGATATCTGTTCTTTTTCTGTTTATTCCGCTCTCTGCCTTTTTTAGGGGGACCTATCAAGGGTTTGGCGATATGCAACTGACGGCTGTTTCGCAGTTGATCGAACAGACTATCAGAGTTTCAGGCATCTTACTATTATCTTATTATTTCGTTTTAAAAGGGTATTCCAGTTATGAAACAGGAGCGGCAGCGCTCTTTGGATCGGTTATCGGTGCGCTCGCATCAGGATTGTTTCTTTTGTACTTTTGGAAAAAAGGTGTAGCGGCTCCCTATGGCTCGAAGGCAAGATTTAGTTTTCTATATGCCGCAGAGTTATTAAAAACGAGCATCTATCTGTCATTAAGCGCACTCATCTTAGCGTTGATGCAGCTTGTTGATGCTTTTCTTTTCGTTAACGTTTGGATAGAAAGCGGCATGAAGGCTTATGATGCAAAACTTTTGAAAGGCGTTTTTGACCGCGGTCAACCTCTTCTTCAGTTAGGAACAGTGCTAGCCGCATCTGTAGCACTTGCCGTAGTACCAGAGATGGCGTCACTTGCAGCAGAAAAGAAACAAAAAGAAATCCGAACGCTTGCCAAGCTCTCCGTGAAAATTTCTATCGTTTTTGGCGGGGCAGCGGCAATAGGGCTAATCTTTATAATGAAATACCTCAATGTTATGCTGTTTAAAAATGATGATGGATCGCTTGCTCTTGCTATCCTTTGTATTTCAATTATTTTTGTATCCATCATCTATACGACCACAGGACTTTTACAAGGAATCGGTCAGGGTCGTTTTGCGGCATACACCGTTCTTGTCGCGGTATTGATAAAAATCCTTGGCAACTTGTTGCTCATACCTTCTTTTGGTATGGAAGGGGCAGCTGGATCTACCGTGCTGGCTACAATGGCTGCAGCGCTTGCACAACTATTGAAGCTTCAATTCGTTACGAAGTTTCTAACCGGAAGCAGAAAAACAACACTCCTTACACTATTCATCTCTCTGTTATTGATGGGTGCAGGTGTATGGACATGGATTCATATGACGGAAAACTATATATTCATAGCAGATACTCGCTTTAAAGCGATGTTGATCAGTATCAGTTCTTCATTTATTGGTGCAGTGATCTATATTCTCTGTATCTCAGTATTTAAAGTATTTTCTCAAAATGAATGGAACTCGGTCTTTCATTCTATTGGTTTTATTCAAAAAGTGTTTAAACGTCTTAAAAAAAGGAGACCATGATGACGAAGAAGATTACGATTATCGGTTTAGGTGCAGGAGATTTAGACCAGATGACACTTGGCATCTACCGCATGTTAGAATCAGCTGAAAAAGTATACGTACGAACGATTCATCACCCTGCGATTGAAGAATTAATGAATCAAGGAAAGCACTTTGTTGCATTTGATGAAATCTATGAAAAACATGAACAGTTTGAGCCCGTGTACGAAGAAATTGCCGAAACCCTATTTAAACAAGCTGAGATAGAAGGTCATGTCCTTTATGCTGTACCAGGCCACCCGTTAGTTGCGGAGCAAGCGGTACAGATTCTTCTTCATAACAGTAAGAGTAAAGGAATCGAGGTTTCGGTAGCTGGCGGAAAGAGTTTCCTTGATGAAATGTATACGGCTCTAAAGATTGATCCGATTGAAGGGTGCCAGATTCTTGATGGAACTTCATTAAAAAAAGACGAGGTTCAGATCAGGCATCACCTTGTAATCGTACAAGTATACGATAACTTTATCGCTTCAGAAGTAAAGCTAACTTTGATGGATAAGTATCCCGATGATTATGAAGTAACCATCGTTACAGCAGCAGGTAGTGCTGAGGAGTCTATTAAAGTAGTACCGCTATATGAGCTAGATCAGTCTGTTACATTGAATAATTTAACTGCCGTGTATGTTCCTCCGGTAAAAGAAGAAGAACTGTTATACAGAGACTTTGCGTTCTTAAAAAATGTCATTGCTCGACTGCGTGGCCCTGGAGGCTGTCCGTGGGATCAGAAGCAAACACACGTGACGTTAAAGAAGTATTTGATCGAGGAAGCTTATGAAGTGTTAGAGGCGATTGATGAAGAAGACGACGATGCTCTAGCTGAAGAATTAGGTGATGTGTTGCTTCAAGTTCTGCTTCACGCACAAATTGGGGAAGATGAAGGCTTCTTTGTTTTAGAAGACGTGATTGAAACGTTAACTGAAAAGATGATCCGCCGTCATCCTCACGTTTTTAGCGATGTTTCTGCAGAGGACGCAGATCAGGTTGTTGCAAATTGGGATGCGATTAAATCACAAGAAGCAGGAAAAGAAGATCGTGATTCTTTATTAGATGGCGTACCAAAGGGAATTCCAGCTATCCAAAAAGCGTTTCTTTATCAAAAAAAGGCAGCGAAAGTTGGCTTCGACTGGAGAGAAGTTGAACCGGTAGTCGATAAGATCTTAGAAGAATTAAAAGAGTTCCAAGAAGCTGAGGGTGATGAACAGCAAAAAGAATTAGGAGATCTGTTGTTCTCTGTTGTGAATCTAGCTCGCTTTTACAAGATTGACCCGGAAGAAGCTCTAAATGAAACAAACCGTAAATTCAAGAAGCGCTTCAACTACATCGAGCAGGAACTAAAGAAGCAAAGTCTCTCTTTTGACGACGTCACTTTAGAAGAAATGGACCGTCTTTGGAACGAGGCAAAATAATTTTTTTTTCAACAAAGAAGGATTATAGTGAAAAATAGAGAATATTTTCTCGAGAAATAACATGAAACCCTTAATTATAGGGGGTTTCTAGCGAAATCTTTGATAGAAACTTTAGGAGGTAATTAAAATGAACAAAAATGAATTGGTAACAAATATCTCAGAAAAGTCAGGACTTACTAAGAAAGACGTAGAAACAGTCGTTAATGGCGTAATCGATGAAATCACTTCTGCTCTAAAAGACGGAGACAAAGTACAGTTTGTTGGATTTGGAACTTTCGAAACTCGTGAGCGTTCTAGCCGTACTGGCCGCAACCCTCAAACAGGTAAAGAAATTCAAATTCCAGCAGCAACTGTTCCGGCATTTAAAGCAGGAAACAAGCTGAAAGAAGCTGTTAAGTAAGCATGCGCTTAGATAAATTTCTGAAAGTCTCGCGCCTGATCAAGCGGAGAACCGTGGCGAAAGAGATTTCAGATCAAGGGCGTATCTCCATTAATGGATTGCAGGCGAAGGCTTCCTCTGATGTAAAAGTAGGGGACGAGCTTGCGATACGTTTTGGTCAAAAGCTTGTTAAAGTTAAGATCAACGAGCTTAAAGATACGACAAAAAAAGAGGACGCGGATAACATGTATACCGTCCTCGAAGAAAACCGCATCGAAACGACTGAGTGAAGAACCTGATTTTTTCAGGTTCTTTTCTTTTTTTTTTGCGAAAAATTCGGATCACTGACGAATCATTGTCATTTAACGAGCAGAATTGAAGGGGCTGTTTTTAAGCAAGCTTTTCACACAGCTTGTTCTATTCTCTTTTGATGTTTCATACATTTGTATGGAATAGAGGAGGGGAATGTATGGACCAACGATATGATCTGAATGGATATAATCAAAAAGTGAGCACACCCAACCACGATGTAAGAATGATAGGAAGAAAGAATCTAGAGATTACAGGTGTTAAGCAAGTAGAAAGTTTTGATAATGAAGAGTTCTTGCTTGAGACAACAATGGGCTTTTTAGCGATCCGCGGGACAAACTTGAAGATGAAGAATCTTGATGTGGAATCAGGTGTTGTGAATATTGAAGGAAAAGTATTCGATCTTGTTTACCTGGACCAGCAGACCGGTGAAAAGACTAAAGGCTTTTTCGGCAAACTGTTCAAATGACCTTAACCGTACAGTTTGAAACGATGCTTTCTATGGTTTTCATGGGAATCTGGATCGGGATGGCTGTCGATACGTACAGCCGATTCATCCATGAAAAACGAAAGTGGCATTGGCTACATTTTTTTAATGATCTGATGTTTTGGCTGGTACAGGCTTTGCTGGTCTTTTATGTCCTTTTACACGTAAATCACGCGGAGATTCGATTTTACATTTTTATTGCTCTCATTTGCGGTTATGCGGCGTACCGAGCACTTTTTGAACGAATCTATAAAAAGATACTTGAGTGGATGGTATCGGCGGTCGCCTCACTTTTTCGTTTTTTATACCGTTTACTTAACTCTTTAATCGTTATGCCGATAAAATGGTTAATTATGCTCATATCCGCTATTCTTTTATATGTACTTAACATCTTGCGGAAAATTATTATGGTACTATTCATGATTCTTTTTTCTCCTTTTAAGTGGGTTGGAAGACTCATATGGCGTTTCATACCAAAGCAAAAATGGTATAATTTAAAAGAGAAATATTCAAAATTAAAAGGGTTTTTCATTTCTGCGAAGAATAAAGTCAGCAATTGGAAGGGAAAAAAGAAGTAAAGGAGGGGAACAGCGAACAAATGCGCCAGAAAAAAATAACAGAGATTCACTCACAATACATCCAGAATAAAGAGCGTCATGAGCAAGTGATCGCTAAACGTAAGCGTGGTTTATACAGGCGCTTAACGGGGGCTTTTATCGTATTTTCCTTTTTTGCTTTTTTAATTATTACGGGTATTGCAGAACAGCTCTCCCTTTTAAATGAAAAACAGATGGAACAAAAAGAATTAAGCGACGAATACAAAGCTCTTTTAGAAGAAAAGGCACAACTTAAAGATGAAGTGAATAAACTAAAAGACGAAGAATACATTGGAGAAATCGCCAGACGCGACTTTTTTATGTCAAAACCTGGTGAAACAATCTTTAAACTTCCAGAATAAAGCATTAAGCGTAGATTGACACGCAGATTTTTTCGATTGTATAATAAGTAATGATATCTTAGGAGATTTTTTAAGGAGGAGCATTTTTTGCATGTCAATAGAAGTAGGCAGCAAGTTGCAAGGTAAAGTTACTGGGATTACTCATTTTGGAGCGTTTGTAGAGCTGCCAGGGGGTACAACAGGACTCGTGCATATTAGCGAAGTTGCGGATAATTACGTAAAGGACATCAACGAATTTCTTAAAGTTGGTGATCAAGTCGAAGTTAAGGTTATGAGCGTCGAAAAGGACGGGAAGATCGGTTTATCTATCAAGAAAGCAAAAGAGAATGTTGCATCTACTAGTAGACCAGCTCCTGCAAGAGGCGGATTTAACAAATCTCGCAAAGGTCCTAACCGAGGCGGTAACAACCATTCAACGGCATTATCTTTTGAGGATAAGATGAACAAATTCCTTAAAGATAGTGAAGATCGACTCACTACTTTAAAGCGTAGTACTGAATCAAAAAGAGGTGGCCGCGGCGGCCGAAGAGGATAATTGTTGCATTTTTAATGCTCATTCATCTATATATGGCTAGCACTCTATTCTTGAAGAATAGAGTGCTTTTTTGTTTTCGAGTACGTTACTTCAAGAAGGTGAAAGTGGTTGATTTCCGTTCCAGGTTTCTTCGCTTTCCGCGGGGCGACCGGTGAGCCCCTTGCCGCTTTGCGCCCTTAAGGGTCTCACCTGACCGCTCGTCCCGCAGGAGTCTCGAACCTTGCACTCCAACCAACCTTCAGAGAAGAAAGAGAATTGATAGAAAACAACCATTACAAGGATGATTATCCTGATCAACAAATCTCCACTCATAATGTATTAAAAGAGGATAACAAAAAACTTTTTCGACAAATTTCAAAAGAACCGTTGACAGAGTACCCGGATAGATGTAATATACTACTTGTGTCTTTTACAAATGGCGGTGTAGCTCAGCTGGCTAGAGCGTACGGTTCATACCCGTGAGGTCGTGGGTTCGACTCCCTCCGCCGCTACCATTTTTAATTTTGACATCTACATACAAACGTACAAGAGTATCCGTCAGCGGGTGCTCTTTTTTTGTTTCAATCCCCATCAAAATTATTTTAAACATCTATCCCTTTATATTTTTCTTCATAATTCTCCTTAATAACTTCAAAAATGAAAATTCCTTTTCTCTTTTTGCAAGAATGTTGTCCGCTTTTGCTCTTCTTTCGTGAAATAGTGGAGAAGTCCGTCGATAAGTTTTTAAAACCTTAACTGCTCTTTTGACAAAATCTTTGTTCTAAACCTGTTTATAATGGTTACACAAATTGGAAACGGGTGGTGTATGGGATGTGGCAGAAGGTGGAACAAGAAGTACTCGAACCGATTAGAGGAATGGTCTGGGTAGAAAAAGGTCAGCAGGCAGTAACGAAGACGAGTAAGAGATGGCTTCAGATTTTGAACCAGAGCATTTTTAACTGGAGAATGCTGTTGTTTGGAATTGGTTTTTTGTTAGGACGAGCTATGATTCTAGCTGAGATGTCTCCCTTTGCTTTACCATTTGCGGCTAGTGTGTTCGTTTTGAGAAAAGAACGGACAGGCATTGCTGTCTTTGCGATCTTGGCAGGAGCGATGTCGCATCAACCGATGAACGCTTTGTTCTTTATAAGTGCTCTACTTGTCTATGCAAGCCTGCAAAAAGGAGCAGACCTGTTCATAAAGAATCGGATGCAAAGTCTTCCGCTATTGGTCTTTGGTTCTTCCTTAATCACGCGAACTGTGTTCTCTTTGTTTGGGGAAGGAGGATTAGAGCGGGTCGATACGATGCTTGCGCTAGTTGAAGGAGGATTGAGCTTAGTCCTTACGTTAATCTTTTTACAAAGCATACCGCTATTAACGAATAAAAAGATACCTCAATCGTTAAAAAACGAAGAGATTGTTTGCTTGATGATTCTTCTTGCTTCTGTCATGACCGGAACGATCGGCTGGCAGATCAATGATGTTGCCGTAGAACATGTTGTTTCACGTTACTTAGTATTGTTGTTTGCTTTTGTGGGAGGCGCTGCGATCGGTTCTACTGTTGGTGTTGTTACAGGTCTGATCCTAAGCCTCGCGCAAGTGGCAAGTCTTTCTCAAATGAGCTTATTAGCTTTCTCTGGACTGCTCGGCGGTCTTTTAAAAGAAGGTAAACGGTTCGGTGTAAGTCTTGGGCTTATCATCGGAACCGTCATGATCGGTTTATATGGTGAGGGGAGATCAGAGATCACATCCACATTGATGGAATCAGGGTTTGCTGTTCTGCTCTTCCTATTAACACCTAAGACTGCGATCAGCAACATTTCAAAATATGTACCAGGCACAAGAGAACATTCGATGCATCAGCAACAATATTTGAAGAAGATTCGCGACGTGACCGCGAGTCGCGTTGAGCGATTCTCAAGCCTTTTCCAAGCTCTATCCCATTCGTTTCAATCGGTAGGTTCATCGTTAAATGAGGAAGAGAGCACACGTGAAGTGGATCTTTTCCTAAGCAACATTACAGAAAAAACGTGCCAGACTTGTTTTAAGAAGGAACAGTGCTGGGCACAGAATTTTACAACGACTTACGACCTGCTGACCAGGTTGATGGTCGAGCAAGAAGATTATAGTGATATTAAGGATCGAAAATTAAAGCGAGATTGGGAAAAACATTGCATAAAGCCTGAAAAGATAACAGATCTCATGAAAAAAGAACTAACGCAATACCGAGCTTCTCAAAAATTGAAGATTCAAGTGCAGGAAAGCCGTCGTTTAGTTGCTGATCAGCTGATGGGCGTTTCACAAGTGATGGGCGATTTCGCAAAAGAGATACAGCGGGAGCAAGAGAACCACCAAATTCAAGAAGAGCAGATCAAAGACTCTTTGGCTCAAGCGGGAATTGATGTTGGTCATGTGGATATTTACAGTCTGGAAACGTCTAATGTCGATATTGAAATGACGATTCCTTCTTGCAACGGATCAGGAATCGCTGAGAAGCTGATCGCACCGATCTTATCCGACATATTGGAAGAGACGATTCTCGTGACGCATGAAGATTGCGCAAACTATCCGACTGGCTTCTGTCATCTATCCTTTCATTCAGCGCGAGAATATGTAGTTGAAACAGGAATTGCTTCAGCAGCCAAAGGGGGAGCGTGGCTTTCGGGGGATAGCCATTCGACGATAGAGATTGGCGCTGGGAAGTTCGCTGTTGCGATTGCAGATGGGATGGGTAACGGAGAACGAGCGTTCATTGAAAGCAATGAAACACTGCAGCTTCTGCAAAAAATTCTTCAGTCCGGAATTGAAGAAGAAGTTGCCATTAAGTCAGTCAACTCTGTGCTCTCGTTACGTACAACAGATGAGATTTTCTCTACGCTGGATCTTGCGATGATCGATCTGCAAGATGCTTCTGCTAAATTCTTAAAGATTGGTTCAACGCCGAGTTTTATTAAACGCGGAGACCAGATCAAAACAGTGGAAGCGAGCAACCTGCCGATGGGCATCATCCGAGATTTTGATGTCGACGTTGTTGATGAACAGCTTAAAGCAGGAGACATCCTCATCATGATGAGTGATGGAATCTATGAGGCTCCACGTCATATCGAAAATATTGATGCGTGGCTGAAGCGAAAGATCAGAGAGATTGATACCGAAGATCCGCAAGAGATAGCAGATCTGATCATGGAAGAAGTGATTCGTTCAGGAAATAACGGAATCGAGGATGATATGACGGTCGCTGTAACAAAGATCGAAAAGAACATTCCAAAGTGGGCAACTGTTCCACAATATCCGAAAGTAGCGATCAATCGAAAGAAAGCTCAATAGTTTATGAGAATAAGAGGCCGTTCTTTTCTTTGGAAAAGAGCGGTCTTTTTTTATTTGTAGTCTTTTTGTGGTGCGAGCTCGCATTTGTAAGTGGACAGTATTTTGGCAGAAGTGGACAGTAAAATTTAAAAAGTGGACAGTAAATAATGAAAACTGGACAGTATTTATGTATAAGTGGACAGTATTCCCGCTCCGACTTCATTTAGCGATTATGTATTGCGGTCTTTTCTCTGTATAAACCACCGCTTTCTTGACGAAGATGGTAATAGTTAAAATTCGTACTTGAGAGGGGTTAGCGTTATGCGAAACAAAGGAACGCTGCGTCAAATTTTGCTGATTACAGATGGGTGCTCGAACCAAGGTGAAGATCCGATCGCAATGGCGGCACTTGCTAACGAACAAGGAATAGCTGTAAACGTTATTGGTGTACTGAATGAGAATGCACCAGAGTATCATAGACAGGGTTTAAAAGAAGTAGAAGAGATCGCGATGGCCGGCGGCGGCATAAGTCAGGTTGTTTATACGAAACAACTCGCACAAACGGTGAAAATGGTCACTCAAAAAGCAATGGCCCAAACGATAAAAGGTGTTGTTAACGCAGAGCTGCAACAGATACTTGGAAGTCAGTCTACCATGGAAGATCTTCCGCCAGACAAACGAGGAGAAGTTATTGAAGTTGTCGATGAGATGGGAGAGACCATGAACCTTGAGATCTTAGTTTTGATTGATGCCTCTGGATCCATGGAAGACAAGATGCTAACGGTTCAAGAGTCTCTGCTTGATCTCTCTATATCGTTGAATTCGAGAATTGGAGATAACGAGTTTGCACTCTATGTTTTTCCGGGCAAAAGAACAGAGGCAGAAGAACTTTTAAACTGGTCGTCAAAACTAGAATCGATCGGCAAAACATTTTCAAAGATTTCACTTGGCGGGATCACACCGACAGGTCCTGCGATAAAAGAGGCTATAGCGGCTTTTGGCCGTAAACGATCGTCAAAAAGGAGATTCTTGTCCGATGATGCCCCAGGATATACGAACGAGTCCGGTATGTAACTTAGCAGTTGGTGATGAAATACGCGGTAAGTGGAATCACTCCAGATATCGGATTCGGCGCCGTTTAGGTTATGGAGCAACAGGTGCCGTCTATTTAGCTGATTCAGATCGAGGAGTGGTTGCTCTTAAGATCGGGCATGATCAGATGTCGATCACATCTGAAGTAAATGTACTGAAGCGTTTTTCTAAGGTCCAGGGGAAAGTCCTTGGACCTTCTTTAATCGATGTCGATGACTGGGTGACAAAAACTGCCACATACCCTTTTTATGCGATGGAGTATTTAAAAGGAGAGACGCTCTTTGACTTTATGAAGACAAAATCTCCAGAATGGGCAGGAATCTTGCTCGTACAGTTACTAACAGATCTTCATACCCTCCATCAGGCGGGATGGGCGTTCGGTGATTTGAAACCTGACAACCTGCTTGTCACGGGCCCACCTTACCGAATCCGCTGGATTGATGTTGGAGGAACGACTGTGATGGACAGGTCGATCAAAGAATACACAGAGTTCTATGATCGAGGATATTGGAGTAAGGGAACAAGAAAAGCAGAGCCATCGTATGATCTGTTCTCAGCGGGTATGGTGATGGTGAATCTAGCTTATCCTTCACGTTTTACGAAAAACGGAGATCCCGATAAACAGTTTCAGTCTAAAATAGCAGGCAGTCCGATGCTTAAGCCGTACGCGCCTATCTTACAAAAAGCGTGGAACGGCAAATATCGCAATGCAGAAGAGATGAGAAACGAGCTCGTTCTTTTATTGAACGCTAACGATAAAGCAAAAGCTCCTCAAACACAGAGGAATTCAACACAAAAACCAACATCAAGACAAGCGCAAAAGAAAAAGAAAAGCAGCTTTATCGTAGAAACATTTTTAGTCTTCACGTTTGTTTTCGTTGTGTACTTTTTTTACATGCTCGGTCAAACGATGTAAATAGTGTTCGTTCCTGCAATTCTTTGTTATGATTTTAAAAGGTTAGATTAGATATTTAAATGAAGGAGCGGTTCACGTTGCAGGAAGTGGAGAATTTTATTAAAAGACACCAGCTTCTTTCAGCTCCTCAAACTGTAGTGATCGGTGTTTCCGGAGGACCAGATTCTTTGGCATTGCTGCATTTTTTATGGAGAAGGTCTTCGTATTATAAAATTAAGATCGTCGCTGCCTCATTCGATCATCGCTTAAGGGGTGACGAGTCGGCATCAGAACTCGCGTATGTTAAGAGCTTTTGTGACGAGCGGAATATTACTTTTGAAGGTGATAGCGTAGATGTTGCAAGCTATCAAGCAGAACATAACTTGTCTTTACAAACTGCTGCTAGGATCTGCAGGTACAATTTTTTTGAGAACGTGATGAAAAAACACCGTGCAGAGGCGCTGGCGCTCGCGCATCATGGCGACGATCAAGTAGAAACGATGCTCATGAGGATGACGAGGGGCAGCGAAGGATTAAGTTCCGCTGGCATCCCGGTGAAACGTCCTTTTGCTACAGGGAAAATAATTCGTCCTTTTTTAGGAATAACAAAAGACCAAATCGAGCATTATTGTAAAGTAGAAAACCTGTTTCCCGTTTACGATTCAAGCAATGAAAGTGATAAATATGTTCGGAATCGCTTCAGAAAAAAAATTCTGCCTTTTTTAAAACAGGAAAACCCTAACGTACATGAAAGATTTCAGTATTTAAGTGAAACTATTTCCGAAGATGAAGCGTATATATTGAAACTGGCTGAAATAGAGTTAGAAAAGGTTTTAATCAGGCGAACAGAGGGGAAAATAGAGTTATCTGTATCTGCTTTTAACAAGATGCCTATTCCTTTACAAAAAAGAGGGATTACACTAATATTGAACTATCTGTATAAAATTAATCCTTCATCTCTTTCCTCTGTACATAAGGAAAACTTTCTTAGTTTGCTCGGAAGTGAGCATCCGTCCGGAATGTTGCATTTTCCGTCAGGTTTAGTAGTCAGCCGAACTTATGACAGATGTTTGTTAAGTTTTGAGCATATCGTCAAAAATAACGAAGAGTCTTATGACTTTTCACTAGAGCTGCCCGGTTTTGTAGAATTGCCGAATGGACGTATAACTGCTGAAATAACAGATTGTGAACCCGCTTTACAAAGAGGAAAAGATGTTTTTGTGTTTTCAATGAAAGAGGTTGATCTCCCGTTACGAGTTCGCACCCGAAAACCAGGTGACCGGATGGCGATTGCCGGCGTCGGTTCTCGGAAATTAAAAGATATATTTATTGATGCTAAAGTGCCGCAGGAAGAAAGAAACGTTTGGCCGATTGTTGTTGATGCAACCGGTAAGATTATTTGGCTTCCAGGGCTAAAACACATTAGACGTCATCAAATAAATCCATCAGAACTTTGGGTTATCCTACGCTTTCATAAAAAATCGCCATGACGTCTAGGAGGCTTGTTGAACATGCATGATGAAATTTTAGAAACACTTATTTCCGAAGAAGCTATTCAAAACAAGATTAAAGAACTTGGTAAAGAGCTTTCTGTGGAATATAAGGAACGCTTTCCATTGGTGGTCGGGGTTTTAAAAGGTGCTCTACCTTTTATGGCAGACTTGATCAAACGTATGGATATCCATCTTGAGATCGATTTAATGGCAGTTTCCAGCTATGGTGCATCTACCGTTTCTTCTGGTCAAGTTAAAATTGTTAAAGATTTAGATACTTCCTTAGAAGGTCGAGACGTTATCATTGTAGAAGATATTATTGACAGTGGTTTAACGCTCAGCTATCTCGTTCAACTGTTTAAGGCACGCAAAGCAAAATCGGTTAAGATCGTTACTTTGCTTGATAAGCCTACAGGACGTAAGGTTGATATCGCTCCAGATCTTGCTGGCTTCATCGTTCCTGATGCTTTTGTTGTTGGTTATGGATTGGACTACATCGAGAGATACCGTAACTTGCCTTACATTGGCGTTTTAAAGCCAGAGATTTACGAAAAGAAAGAATAGAACACCGCATAAGATTTGATTGTTCGCCTAAGGAGGTAAGGAATGAATCGCATCTTCCGTAATACTATATTTTATTTATTAATCTTTTTAGTTGTGGTTGGAGTTGTCAGCTTTTTTAACGGCAACAACAACGAAGTCAAAGAAATTCGTTATGATCAGCTGACTAAGTACATCGAATCAGGCAAAGTGGAAAGCATCGTTTACCAGCCTGAGGGTGGCGTATATGTTGTCCGCGGTCAGCTTGAAGGCGCAAAAGAAGGAGAAGTATTCCAAACGAATGCTCCTCTAACTGGCAACACATTGGCTGAGATTGAAAAGCTTGCTGATTCATCAAATGTTGAGTTTAAACAGCAAGAACAAACGAGTGGCTGGGTGACGTTCTTCACCTCAATAATTCCGTTTGTCATTATCTTTATCTTATTCTTCTTCTTGCTTAACCAAGCGCAAGGCGGCGGAAGCCGAGTAATGAACTTTGGTAAGAGTAAAGCTAAGCTTTATAACGAAGAAAAGAAAAAGGTTACCTTTAAAGACGTAGCTGGTGCTGATGAAGAGAAACAAGAGCTTGTTGAAGTTGTTGAATTCTTAAAAGATCCGCGTAAATTCTCTGCGCTAGGTGCGCGTATTCCAAAAGGTGTTCTTTTAGTAGGACCTCCGGGTACTGGTAAAACACTTCTTGCACGTGCAGTAGCAGGAGAAGCAGGCGTTCCGTTCTTCTCGATCTCAGGTTCTGATTTCGTAGAGATGTTCGTCGGTGTCGGTGCATCACGTGTTCGTGACTTGTTTGAAAATGCTAAGAAAAACGCACCATGTATCATCTTCATCGATGAGATTGATGCGGTAGGTCGTCAGCGTGGAGCTGGTCTTGGCGGAGGTCATGACGAGCGTGAGCAGACACTTAACCAATTGCTAGTTGAAATGGATGGTTTCGGTGCTAATGAAGGAATTATCATTATCGCAGCTACCAACCGTGCTGATATTCTAGATCCAGCCCTTCTTCGTCCGGGACGTTTTGACCGTCAGATTCCGGTTAACCGCCCAGATGTAAAAGGACGTGAAGAAGTACTTCAAGTGCATGCGCGCAATAAGCCGCTTGCAGAAGACGTTAACTTGAAAACGATCGCGATGCGCACTCCAGGTTTCTCTGGTGCGGATTTAGAAAACTTATTGAATGAAGCAGCTTTAGTTGCTGCCCGTACGAATAAGAAAAAGATCGATATGGATGACGTTGATGAAGCGATCGACCGCGTTATTGCAGGACCTGCGAAAAAGAGCCGTGTGATTTCCGAAAAAGAAAAGAACATTGTTGCTTATCATGAAGCTGGTCACACTGTTATCGGTTTAGTTCTTGAAGGAGCTGACACTGTTCATAAAGTTACCGTTGTCCCTCGTGGTCAAGCAGGTGGTTACACAGTAATGCTTCCGAAAGAAGATCGTTACTTTATGACAAAACCTGAATTAGAAGATAAGATCGTTGGACTTCTTGGAGGCCGTGTGGCTGAAGAGATTACGTTCCAAGAAGTAAGTACGGGAGCTCATAATGACTTCCAGCGTGCGACTGGAATTGCTCGCCGCATGGTAACCGAGTTTGGTATGAGTGAACGCCTAGGGCCGATGCAATTCGGTTCATCACAAGGCGGTCAAGTCTTCTTAGGAAGAGACTTCAATAACGAGCAAAACTATAGTGATGCAATCGCGCATGAGATCGATTTAGAAGTTCAGCGTATCATCAAAGAATCTTACGAGCGTTGCCGTCAGATCCTTACTGAACATAATTCTAAGTTAGAAATCATCGCTCAAACATTGTTAACTGTAGAAACGCTTGATGAAGAACAAATCAAAGAACTCGTTAAAACAGGTAAACTACCTGACAGAAAAACGATTTCTAACCCATCTGATGATGTTAAAGTAACACTTAACAAAAAAGATGTAGAACCAAAACAAGATTAATTTTTAAAAGGACACCTCAGAGATGAGGTGTCCTTTTTTGTATTACTTTTTGCTTTTGAAAGTAGTTGATTTCCGCTCCAGGTTGCTCGCTTTCCATGGGGCGACCGGTGAGCCCCTTGCCGCTTCGCGCCTTTAAGGGTCTCACCTGACCGCTTCAAGGTTTGTATCCTGCTCCTGCGTCTACATGTAATGCTTTCGTAGTAAGCTTCCTCGTCGCATGCCTTGCAGGTAAGTTTTTCATGTGGCAGGCAGGCTACCTTCCGCTACAATCAACTTGTCAATGAAGATAATGTAAAAACATCCATAAGCAACAACCCTTTAGGAAACATCTTTTTAAAAAAGTTTAACTCTTATGATTTCGTTTTTTGTCCTTTATCTTCAAGGATAAGCCATACGAGTGAATGATTTAATACTAGAGAGGCAGCGGGTATTTGGGATTGTTTTGTTCTTTCCCTTCACTGACAGGTGGATTGGAGTGAAAGGTAGGAGACTCCTGCGGGACAGGCGGGCGGGTGAGACACTTATACGTGAAACGTACGAATGTGGCTCACCGCCTGCCCCGCGGAAAGCGAGTACCTGTAACGTAAATCAACCCTTTCAAATAACACCTTGAATCAGCGAAACTCTCCTCAATAAGCCGCCTTGCTTTACTCCTATACGTTTTATGTTATAACTATTATAGAAACTTAAGATAAGAAGCGGGGACAAATTCCATGATTTTTGTGTTTGATGTCGGAAATACGAATATTGTTTTAGGACTCTACGAGAATGATGAACTGAAACATCATTGGAGAATTCATACATCACGTGAAAAAACAGAAGATGAGTATGGCATGCTGATACTCGATCTGTTCCGCCACGTTAATATTCATAAAGAGCAGATAGAAGGTATCATTATATCTTCGGTTGTTCCACCAATCATGTTCGCCTTAGAGCGTATGTGTGTGAAATATTTTAACCAGCGTCCATTAGTAGTGGGACCTGGTATTAAGACAGGGTTGAATATTAAATATGAAAACCCAAGAGAAGTAGGAGCAGACCGAATTGTTAACGCAGTTGCTGCTATTCACGAATATGATGCACCGCTTATCATCGTTGATTTTGGTACAGCTACTACGTATTGTTATATCAATGAAAACAAACAGTATATGGGTGGAGCGATCGCGCCGGGTATCAACATTTCTACAGAGGCTCTTTATACGAAAGCTGCCAAGCTGCCGCGTATTGAGATTGCTAAGCCTGAAGGTGTGATCGGAAAGAATACGGTGAACGCGATGCAAGCGGGTATTCTCTATGGATATGTAGGACAAGTAGAGGGTATTGTAAAAAGGATGAAAGAACAGTCTGACGTTGAACCAAAAGTAATTGCAACCGGCGGACTTGCGAATTTAATTGCAGCGGAAAGCAACGTGATCGATCACGTTGATCCATTTTTAACATTAAAAGGTCTATTGCTGATATACGATAAAAATAAAAATGGTTAAAGGGTGAGTTTCAATGAATGATTATTTAATTAAAGCCCTTGCTTATGATGGGCAGATCCGTGCTTATGCGATCTCTTCTACTGAGATGGTAAGTGAAGGACAAAGAAGACACGATACATGGCCGACAGCTTCGGCTGCTTTAGGAAGAGCTATGACTGCATCGACCATGATGGGTATGATGCTAAAAGGTGAAAACAACAGCATAACGGTGAAGATTGAAGGCGGCGGTCCAATCGGAGTGATCATCGTAGATAGCAATACAAAAGGTGAGACACGTGGTTATGTAACGAATCCTCATACTCACTTTGAACTGAACAGCAAAGGAAAGCTGGATGTAGCAAGGGCGGTAGGGAAAGACGGATATCTATCAGTTCTAAAAGATATCGGAATGCGCGAAAAGTTCACAGGACAAGTGCCGATGGTTTCTGGTGAACTAGGAGAGGACTTTACGTATTACTTTGCTTCTTCTGAACAGGTGCCTTCTGCAGTAGGTGTTGGCGTTCTTGTGAATCCGGACAATTCGATCAAAGCATCAGGTGGTTTTATCGTACAAGTGATGCCGAATGCTTCGGATGCAATCGTTGATTTACTCGAAGAAAGAATCAACGCGATTCCTCCGATTTCTCGATTGATCGAAAAAGGGATGACACCGGAAGAAATTTTATTTGAACTTTTAGGAGAAGACCAAGTCCAAATTCTTGAGAAGTCTCCTGTGCGTTTTCAGTGTACATGCTCACATGAGCGTTTTGGACAGGCGATCGTAAGTCTGGGTGAACAAGAAATCTCAGATATTATAGAAGAAGACGGCCAAGCCGAAACAAACTGTCAATTCTGTAACGCCACTTATATCTTTACAAAAGAAGAACTTCAAACCTTGCTGGATCAAGCAAAAGCGTAAACCCGGACTTCGCTCCGGGTTTTGTTTTATACATGAAATAAAAAATTCTGCGTACCATTGTAAGAGATGATTTTCGTATGCAATAAAATTGACAGAGTATTTCCAGGGTTGCTACAATTAATCCAATAAAAATACTCGGTTTTAGGAGTGATGGCAAATGGCAAGAGTGGCACAATCAATCACAGATCTGATCGGTCAAACGCCGGTAGTGAAATTGAATCGCATCACATCAGAGGATATGGCAGATGTTTACCTGAAGTTAGAGTTCATGAATCCGGGAAGCAGTGTAAAAGACCGTATCGCATTAGCGATGATTGAAGATGCAGAGAAAAGCGGAAAATTAAAAGCAGAAGATACGATTGTTGAACCGACAAGTGGTAACACAGGAATTGGTTTAGCGATGGTTGCTGCAGCAAAAGGATACAAAACGGTTCTTGTCATGCCTGAAACGATGAGTTTAGAAAGAAGAAATCTTTTGAGAGCTTATGGAGCGGACCTTGTCCTAACCCCTGGACCTGAAGGAATGGGCGGAGCGATTAGAAAAGCTGAAGAACTAGCAAAAGAAAAAGGTTACTTCATGCCACAGCAGTTTAAGAATGAAGCAAACCCTGCCATCCATCGAAATACGACAGGTCAAGAGATCGTTTCACAATTCCCAGACGGTCTAGACGCATTCGTATCTGGAATCGGCACAGGCGGAACAATAACAGGTGCAGGTCAGGTCTTAAAAGAAAAATATCCAGAGATTAAGATCTATGCGGTTGAACCGACTGATTCTCCTGTATTATCTGGTGGAAAACCGGGACCGCACAAGATACAAGGAATCGGCGCAGGTTTTGTGCCGGATATTTTAAAAACAGACATCTACGATGAAGTTTTAACCATCTCAAACGATGAAGCTTTCGAATGGGCGAGAAAAGCGGCGCGTGAAGAAGGGCTTTTAGGCGGTATTTCTTCTGGTGCAGCCATATCAGCAGCATTAAAAGTTGCTAAGAAGCTTGGCAAAGGCAAAAAAGTTTTAGCCATCATTCCAAGTAACGGGGAACGTTACTTAAGTACCCCACTGTACCAATTTGAAGATTAATTCTTTTAGTGAGCTCCCTTTCTGGGGGCTTTTTTTGTTAAGGGTGGGGGTATTTGACGGGTTGGGATCGTCGAACTTTGTCAACTCGCCGGAATAAATCTAAAATTTCCTGAATTATAGCTGAGATTTCATGAATTATCGACGTGTATACCCCACTCCGTTTTACCTAAAATCTGTTATAGGTCCAGAAAGTCTATTAAATTTGGTGTCTTAATTCCTCAGAACCATTCCTTTAGTTAATTTTGTTCTTTTATAAGAGCTTTTTTCTAAAACAATCGTCGCTTTTTCAACACTACACAAGGTCATCATCTCTTAAGACTATTAAAGTGGAGATAATACCCATGTAAATGCAGGAAATTAGGAGAAAGGTGTGCCAAAGTGAAACACCTCATGTACAATGTAAGCAGAAGATTTTTGGGAGAGTGACCGTATGGGGATGAACAAAAAATGGCATGTCATGCATTCATGTATACCTCTAACTAAAGAAGAGTGGTTCTACAAATACAAATCATTAGCAGCAACTGAACCTCGCCACGTTTTGCTGGAGAGCGGAAGAACTGGAAAGTATAGCATTATCGGTCTGTCACCGTTTGCTGAAGTCACTGGCAAACATGACGTTCTAACAATCAAAACAGATGAGGGCTCAACTACACGTAAAGGCCCGATATATGAGCAGTTTCAGAACTGGTTTAAAGACTTTGATGTGGAGCAAGTAGAAGGATTGCCAGACTTTACGGGTGGAGCTATCGGTTATTTGAGCTATGATCTGACGCGCGAGTTTGAAAAACTGCCTGTAACTTCAGAAGATGATCTTGGTCTTCCGGATTTATACTTTTTGCTGTTTAAAGATGTGTTTGTTTATGAACATGAAACAAGTATGTTGTGGATTATAACGTTGACTGAAGATAAGGATGACTCTTATAGCATAGACAAGCTGCGAGCTTACAAAGAAATGTGGGAAGCGCCTCTATCTGCTACTACAGAAGTGGATCAAGAGATTCAGAACTATTCCATTGAAGATTTTAAACACGTTTCTATGACTGAGGATGTTTTTGTAGAAGCGGTTAAAAAGATTCAAAGATATATTTCTGATGGTGATGTATTTCAAGTGAATCTTTCTGTTCGTCAGTCAAAGGCTCTACGAACAACTCCTTTAAACGTTTATGAAGAATTAAGAAGAATCAACCCATCTCCATATATGAGTTACTTAGAAACACCAGACTTTCAGCTTGTTAGTGCATCACCTGAACTTTTGGTGAAGAAGAAAGGTGACCTGATCAGCACGCGTCCGATCGCGGGAACACGACCGCGAGGCAGAACAGAGGAAGAAGATATCGAGCTTGCAAACACGCTGATCGAAAATGAGAAAGAACGAGCAGAGCATGTGATGCTCGTCGATCTTGAACGAAACGACCTTGGTAAAGTTTCGGTTTATGGCAGTGTGAATGTCGATGAGTTCATGGTGATCGAAAGGTATTCACACGTGATGCACATTGTCTCGAATGTGGTTGGAACATTAAGGCCGGAGTTTGATGCGTTCGATTGCATTAAAGCGACATTCCCGGGCGGTACGATCACGGGCGCTCCAAAAGTTAGAACGATGGAGATCATCGAAGAGTTAGAGCCTGTTCGTAGAGGTGTGTACACTGGAAGTATCGGCTGGATCGGTTTTAACGGCGATACGGAAATGAATATCGCAATTCGGACGATGGTATGTCAAAATGAAACTGCACACGTTCAAGCGGGTGCGGGTATCGTTATTGACTCTATACCTGAAAGTGAGTACAAGGAAAGTCTAAAAAAAGCAGAGGCGCTGTGGCGTGCCAAAGAGCAAAGTGAGCTCGGGTCAATTTTGGTATAAGACAGCACATGAGAGGAGATGAGACGAGATGATTTTAATGATTGATAACTACGATTCTTTTACGTACAACCTCGTTCAGTATTTAGGTGAGATGGGTGAGGAGTTAGTCGTAAAACGAAATGATGAGATAACGATTCAAGAGATTGAACAACTAAATCCCGATTTCTTAATGATTTCTCCGGGACCGTGTTCTCCGAATGAAGCAGGTATCTCCCTAGAAGCGATCTCGCATTTTGCAGGAAAGATACCGATTTTCGGAGTTTGCTTAGGTCATCAGTCGATCGCGCAAGTGTTCGGCGGAGACGTGGTACGTGCAGAGCGATTGATGCATGGTAAAGTGTCCCCTGTTCTTCATGACGGGAAGACGGTTTATAACGGACTTCCGCAAGAATTTCCTGCAACACGCTATCATTCATTGATCGTAAAAAGAGAAACACTGCCTGAATGCTTTGAGATTTCTTCTTGGACAGATGAAGGAGAGATCATGGGCATTCGCCACAAAGAGCTTCCGATCGAAGGGGTTCAATATCATCCGGAGTCCATACTAACGGAAGATGGAAAGAAATTGTTAAGAAATTTTATTGATTTTTATAAAGGCAAGGAAGTTACATGTACATCTATTTAAACGGAAAAGTAGTTTCCAAAGATGAAGCTATGATCTCACCTTATGATCATGGCTTCATGTATGGTTTAGGGGCGTTTGAAACATTCAGAACGTATGATGGTTTTCCTTTTTTAATACAGGAACACTTGAACCGTCTAAGTGAAGCGTTAGACGAATTGAATATTAATCTTGTTCTTGATGCAGATACAGTTATAGAGATGGTGAATACCCTTATATCTAAGAATAAGATGAATGATGCTTATTTTAGACTTAATGTATCTGCAGGCGTAGGTGATATCGGATTACAGACAGATTCATATGAGGAACCTGTCGTTATTTTGTACACAAAGCCGCTCGTTGAAACAAGTTCAGTTTCTGAAAAAGAGCTGGTTCTACTCAAAACAAGACGCAATACGCCAGAAGGTGAGAAACGGCTGAAATCCCACCACTATTTAAACAGCATATTGGGCAAAAGAGAGCTTTCTAACATGAATCAAGAAGGTATTTTCCTGACTCAAGAAGGCTATATCTGTGAAGGAACCGTATCAAACCTCTTTTGGTACAAAGATAACAAGCTCTATACTCCTCACACGTCCACTGGAATTTTAGAGGGGATTACAAGAAATTGGGTCATGCATGCATCAAAACGGTTGAACATTCCTCTAGAAACGGGGAACTATACTATTGAGACTTTAACGGAAGCGGATGAAGTTTTCCTTACGAACTCAATACAAGAGCTCGTTCCAGTCAGTCATTTTCAAGATACAACGTTTCTTGGAGCTGAAGGTGAAGCGTATCAGAAGTTTAGAGAGCTCTACATGAAACATACGAAGAAACAATATCGAAGTATTTGATGTTTTTTGAAAGGATAGATTCTCCATGCACGAGATGATGCTAAGGCAGCAAAAAATGAACTGCGGTGAGTACGTACTTGATTTTTCAAAAAAAACATATGTGATGGGCATTCTTAATGTGACACCAGATTCGTTTTCCGATGGCGGACATCACAACCGGATCGAACAGGCGATCTCTCATGCGAAGCAGATGGTGAAGGACGGCGCTGATATGATTGACATCGGCGGAGAGTCCACTAGACCTGGTGCAGAGAAAGTGCCGCTCGAACAAGAGCTCGAACGTGTGATTCCTGTAATAGAAGCTTTAAGAAAGGAAGTAAACGTTCCTTTATCGATTGATACGTATAAAGCAGAAACTGCTTATCAAGCGATAAAAGCAGGTGCTCATATCATTAATGATGTATGGGGAGCTAAATTTGATCCAGATATGCCGAGGGTGATGGCGGAAACGAATGTGCCGGTCATTCTCATGCATAACCGATTTGATACGAACTACCAAGGATTCATGCCAGATGTAATCGCTGATCTAGAGCATAGTATTGCGATTACGGTTAAGGCAGGCGTTAACCCTGATAACATCATTTTAGATCCAGGTGTTGGTTTTGTTAAGACGTTCGAACAAAACCTTGAAACGATTCGGCGACTGAATGAAATTGTGCAGATGGGCTATCCTGTCTTATTAGGAACTTCACGTAAATCGATGATCGGAAAAGCACTCGATCTGCCCGTTGAAGAGCGAGTAGAAGGAACAGGTGCTACAGTTTGCCTTGGGATTGAACGCGGTTGTTCGATCGTTCGCGTTCATGATGTAAAAGAAATGAGCAGAATGACGAAGATGATGGACATCATGCTCAAAAAAGGAGCGGTGTCTCATGGATAAAATGTATGTGAACGGTATGAGGTTCTATGGCTATCATGGTGTGTTTAATGAAGAGCAAAAGCTTGGACAGCGTTTTAATGTGGACGTAGTATTATCAATGGACCTTTCCCAAGCTGGACTGTCCGATGAACTAAACAATACAGTTAATTATGGAGAAGTATACGGAGCGGTTAAAGAAATCGTAGAAGGTGAGCCGGTCAAGCTTTTAGAAACATTGGCTGAAGCGATTTCAGGCTCCATCCTTAGCAAGTTTATGCTGGTGGATGAAGTGGTGGTCAAAGTAATCAAACCAGATCCTCCGATTCCTGGACATTATGAATCGGTAGCTGTGGAGATCACAAGGGGACGGGTATAGATGGACGGTAACAATATTGTATATCTTTCTGTAGGCTCTAATATGGGAGATAGAGAGGGACTGCTTAACCAAGCCATTTCTTTATTAGAAGAGTTTGATGACATTAGTATCGAATCCGTCTCTTCGATTTATGAGACAGATCCTGTAGGTGTGACGGATCAGCCATTATTCTTAAATTTAGCATTAAAACTCAAAACCACCCTTTCTCCACAGGCGCTTTTGAGTAAACTGCAAGACGTAGAGTTGAAACTAGACCGGAAAAGGGTTCAAAAATGGGGACCGCGAACAATAGACCTTGACATTTTATTGTATAATAGTGTAAGTATACAGACGGAAGAGTTAACGATTCCGCACCCACGTATGCTTGAAAGGGCGTTTGTTCTCATACCTCTATGTGAAATTGCTCCAGATGATATTTACCCGGAGAATTCAATTTCGTTACATCAAGTCCTTTGCGAACAAAGAGATAAAGAAGGTGTACGCATATGGAAGAAGACCGACTGGGAAGACGCATCCGTGCGTTCAGAAAGTTAAAAGGCTACACCCAAGAACAGCTTGCTAAAGACATCGGAATCTCAGTTTCGGTTCTAGGTGAGGTGGAAAGGGGCAGCCGAAAGCCTAAAGGGGATCTGATTAAAAGAATAGCAGATCAATTCAGCATTAACGTAGAAGAATTACAATAAGTAATCGATATATAAAGCCTGTAAGAGGAACGAGGTGATAGTTAACTTGAAGATCGGTGATATTCATTTAAAGAACCCGGTAGTTCTAGCGCCAATGGCCGGTGTGTGTAATCCTGCTTTCCGATTGATCGCTAAAGAGTTCGGAGCGGGGCTCGTCTGCGCAGAGATGGTAAGTGACAAAGGGATTCTGCATGAGAACGAAAGGTCTTTAAAGATGCTTTATGTAGATGAACGCGAAAAACCACTTAGTCTGCAGATATTTGGAGGCGAGCGTGAATCGTTAGTGGCTGCAGCTAAATACGTCGATAAAAATACGAACGCAGACATTATTGATATCAATATGGGTTGCCCGGTTCCTAAAATCACTAAATGTGATGCAGGAGCAAAGTGGCTGCTTGACCCAGATAAGATTTATGAGATGGTAGCAGCTACGGTTGATGCAGTTCAGAAACCGGTAACTGTAAAAATGCGTATCGGTTGGGATGAAGATCACATCTATGCTGTTAAGAATGCACAAGCGGTTGAACGTGCTGGCGGAGCCGCTGTTGCTGTTCACGGCCGTACGCGTGTTCAGATGTATGAAGGAGTAGCGGATTGGGACATCATTGGTGAAGTGAAGAAGAACGTATCTATTCCGGTTATCGGTAATGGTGATATCTCTTCTCCTCAAGAAGCGAAAGATCGCATGGATCAATACGGTGTTGACGGAGTTATGATCGGAAGAGCTGCACTTGGCAACCCATGGATGCTTTATCGAACTGTTCAATATCTAGAGAACGGAATCATTGCGCCTGAACCTACTGCGCGTGAAAAGATGAACATCTGCATGCTTCATATGGATCGTTTAATCGATCTTAAAGGTGAAGATGTTGCTGCAAGAGAGATGAGGAAGCATGCTGCTTGGTACCTTAAAGGCTTGCCTCAAACTGGTTCTGTTCGAAACGAGATTAACCAGATGACTACTCGTGAAGAGATGAGTAAACTATTGTTTGGGTATGTTGATCAATTAGAAGAAGTACAAAAAATCAGCTAACACCAGCAACATACAGCCAGATCATCAGATGACTGGCTGTTGTTTGCTTAATAACAACAGATTCAGCATCCGGTGTTTTTCTTTATTATAATGGAGGAGGAATAGCTTATGGCTATGCTCAAACTCACCCAAGAAGGCACCAGGAATCTTGAAAAAGAACTACAATACCTATCAAAACGTAAAAAGGAATGCCGAAACACAGCAGAAAAGGAATTCATTCATACGCGGGTGTCTGAGATAAAAGATATTTTAGCTCAATCTATCACATGGCCGATGGTTAGAGAAGCGGGCTGTTATGTAGAACCCGGCTCTACTATTACAATTGAAGATACCTTTCATAAAGAACGGTACACATATACGATTGTCCATCCATTTGAAGCTGATCCCCGTGAAAACATGATCTCGGTGCAATCCCCCATCGCAAAAGCTGCGATTGGAAAAACGATTCACTCAACTTTAACTGTACGTGTTCCTTTCGGCGAAGATTTAACTTATACCATACTTGATATTCAAAACTGCTAAAAGCTAGGAGTGTTCCCATGAGCCAAGAAGTAGAATTAAATGATTTGCTTCGTGTTAGAAGAGAAAAGTTAACTGCATTAACGGAAAAAGGAGTAGATCCTTTCGGTACAAAGTTCGACCGTACACATACTGCAGCAGATCTTGTTGCAGAATACGGAGAAAAAGAAAAAGAAGAACTTGATAATGAAGAGATTTCAGTTACTCTCGCTGGTCGCATTATGACAAAACGCGGAAAAGGGAAAGCTGGATTTGCTCATATTCAAGATTTATCTGGAAAGATCCAGATCTATGTAAGATTAGATGCTGTTGGTGATGAGCAATACGAACTATTCAATACGATTGATATCGGTGACTGGGTAGGGGTAACAGGACTTGTCTTTAAAACGAAAGTAGGAGAACTTTCTATTAAAGCGAAGGATTTTCAGTTACTAACCAAATCCCTGCGTCCACTTCCTGATAAGTTTCATGGACTAAAAGATGTTGAACAGCGCTACCGTCAACGTTATGTGGACCTGATCATGAACCCGGAAGTAAAAGATACGTTTATTTCTCGTTCTAAGATCATCCGTTCTATGCGCCGCTATTTAGATGACAATGGATATTTAGAAGTAGAAACGCCTACTATGCATTCCATTCCTGGTGGAGCATCTGCTCGTCCGTTCATCACGCATCATAATGCACTCGATATGGAGCTTTACATGCGGATTGCTATCGAGCTTCACCTTAAGCGTCTAATCGTAGGTGGACTTGAGAAGGTATACGAGATCGGTCGCGTATTCCGTAATGAAGGAGTATCAACTCGTCATAATCCGGAATTTACGATGATCGAGCTGTATGAAGCATACGCTGATTACCTCGATATCATGGAATTAACTGAGAACTTGGTCGCGCACATCGCAGAAGATGTATTAGGCACAACAACAGTTACGTACGGAGACTATGAAGTAGATCTTAAGCCGCGTTGGAAAAGAGTACACATGGTCGACGCGATTAAAGAAGCAGCTGGCGTAGACTTCTGGCCTGAAATGACAGACGAAGAAGCTCGTGCTCTAGCTAAAGAACATAATGTACCTGTAAAAGACAACATGTCATATGGTCATGTTGTAAATGAATTCTTTGAACACTTTGTAGAAGAAAAACTAATTCAGCCTACATTCGTGTACGGTCATCCAGTTGCGATCTCACCTTTAGCGAAGAAGAATCCTGAGGATCCTCGCTTTACTGATCGTTTTGAGCTATTTATTGTCGGTCGTGAGCATGCCAACGCATTCTCTGAGCTGAATGACCCAATCGATCAGCGTGAACGTTTTGAAGAGCAACTGAAAGAACGTGCTGAAGGTAATGACGAAGCGCATATGATGGACGAAGATTTTGTAGAGGCACTTGAATATGGTATGCCTCCTACAGGTGGACTAGGAATCGGAATCGATCGTCTAGTGATGCTGTTAACAAACTCACCATCTATCCGAGACGTTCTCCTTTTCCCACAAATGCGTCACTCTGAAAAATAATTAAGTCTAAAAAGCCAGCTGCGTGCTGGCTTTTTGATTTTATGGAGATGTAAGTATAGGAATTAACAAAAAGAGTATCATAATGAAGGTGTTATTTATTGATTACCATATCACTATATCTTGTATAAAGTAGGACGCGCGATCGCTGTATCTTGTATAAGCTTTAAATACTGGATAAAAGCGTATATAAAAGTTATCTTTTTTTCTTAAAAACTATTGTACAAGAGCGAAAATGATGGTATATTATTCTTCGTCGCAAGGAATACTGACATGTTGATGAGCTTCACATAAACGATTAAAAGTTTTTGAAAAAAGCTGTTGACAACGAGGGTTGCGACATGGTAATCTAATAAAGTCGCCAAAACGAGCGGCTAACAAAAACGAAACAAAA